>DASPJS010000015.1:0-35579 GCA_035628495.1 Minisyncoccota bacterium | reverse complement strand
ATCTCATCACTGGACGACGCGAAAATATCGCTGACTTATTAGGCAATCGGCTTTTTTCATTTCACGAAGTCGATATCGCTACGCCTGAATTCTTCGAAGCGTTTAAGGAAGTCCCCGTCAATTACATTTACAATCTAGCTTGCCCAACCGGTGTTCCAAATCTCACAACGCTAGCCGAGGAGATGATGCGCTCGTGCTCCTTTGGTGTTTTCAACGTATTTGAGATAGCAAAGATTCACAAAGCGCGTGTCCTCTACTCAAGCACGGCCGAAATATATGGCGATCCTGAGCGCTTTCCCCAGGATGAGAATTACTATGGCAACGTTGACCCGACCGGGCCTCGCAGCGCATACGAAGAAGGCAAGCGCTTTGGCGAAGCTACAGCTGTCATGTATGTCCGTAAATATGGCGTAGATGCGGTTATCGTGCGCATCTTTAATACCTACGGACCGGGCATGTCGCTTGACGACCAACGCGTGATTCCGCAATTCATAAAAAGTGTACGGGATAAATTGCCATTTCGTATATATGGCACAGGTTCCCAGACGCGTTCGCATCTGTATGTCGATGATCTCATTAACGGTCTTATAACGGTAATGGAAAAAGGCACGACTGGCGAAGTGTATAACGTTGGCTCCGAGCATCCGATGACAATCAAAGAACTCGCAGAGATGGTGGTAGAGATGACACGCCACGGCGCAGGCATTTCGTTCGTGCCGCATTTCATCGCTGACCACAACGGCAGACATCCATCGGTAGAAAAAGTAAAATCACTCGGGTGGTCGCAGAAGGTTCACATTAAGGATGGACTCTTGCGCATGATTGGGGCATATCTTGTCCCTGAAAAGCAGGTGGTTGCAGAAGGAGCCTCAATAAAGATATAACTAGAGCTGCCTAAACGTCGCAGTAAGCGATTTTTAGACAGAATTCCATGGTAGGCATATTCCAGGTATTCGGCATCAACTTCGTCTTTTGGACAGTCGTAGGGATTCTTCGATTTATCTTCGATACGCTTCAAGAATACCGAAAAACATCACGCGTTCGCTCCTTCGCGAATCTCCTCGTTGCCTCAACAGGAGGAATTTTTGCAACGTTCCTGCTCATCTTTCTTTTTTTCCTAGGTTTTAATTTCTTTGAAAACGCTAACCTGTGGAACATCCCTGCCAATCTTGCTGCGATACCGCTATGGATTGCGGCGGTGCTACTCGGATCCTACTTTGCTGCCCGTCTCTACATACACGAACAATTCGCAGTTGTGTCGATAACGACGCTCTCCGCAATAGCTATGGGGACAGTGCTTTTCTTCAATTCATCGGTTGGAACTCTTTTTACACCACAAGGATTTTTGGAATGGAACATATGGATAATTTTTACCGTATGCGCGGGAATCCTTGGCGATGCAATTGGCCGAGCGGTAAATCGATGGGAAATACGGCGAGATATACGCGAAGATGAGCGCGTTGCAGAGGCACGCATACGCCCTGAGGACGTGGCAGTTGTTATTGCAGCGCACAACGAAGAGCTCACTATAGGCGCAACTATCAATTCGCTCCTTCAGATGGCGCCGCTTGAGAATATTTATGTGGGTTCTGATGGCTCAAAAGACAAGACGGTTGAAGTTGTTAAAAGTCTTGGCGCACATGTTGACGATATCCAGCCCAACCGCGGCAAAGCTGGTGCACTCACCTATGTGCTCCAGAAAAATAAGATCATGGAGCGCTACAAAGCAGTATTTTTTGTCGATGCAGACCTGCGCCTCGATAAAAATTTTTATAATTATGCGCTCCCACAACTTGACGATCCCAAAGTCGTCGCGGTTATTGGTCATGCCGTTTCGCTATGGCCCAGGCACATACTCCCAAAGTGGCGATATTTCTTTACCGCGTATCGCATTAGACTCTGGCGAGTACTTCAATACTGTCTGCGGTACGGCCAGACTTGGAAATACACGAATGTCTCACCTATCGTGCCGGGCGGTGGAAGTATGTATCGCACCTCAGCACTCAAACATATTCAGATTAATACGCCGGGGCTCATCATTGAGGATTTCAACATGACCTTCAATATTCACCACCAAAAACTGGGAAGGATTTCTTTTGACCCACGGGCATTTGTGCTCGACCAAGAACCGTTTTCGCTGCATGACTACACGAAGCAAGTTAAACGCTGGTACATAGGATACTTTCAGACCGTGCGACACCATGGGCTCTGGCCAAGCTGGTTTTGTCTCTCAACAAATCTTTTCACGCTTGAAATGATCGTGAGCTCCATCGTGTTTCTTATCACGCCAATTCTAGGATTATGGCTCATAATTACTGGCCAGGATTCAATGCTATTTGGTTTTTCTCTATGGCAATGGGAAGTAACGCTTCTCGGCATTGCATTCGCGCTCCTGTTCATCGATTACGTCGTGACTATCGTTGTTGTCATCCTCGAGCGAAAACCACTTCTCCTCCTCTATGGCATCGGATTTATTTTCTTGCGCTATGTTGAAGCGGTGATATTTCTCCAAGCGCTCTTTATAGGCCTCTTCTCGCGCCCGAAGACTGACGGAAAATGGAAAAGTCCTAAACGTGTCGCCTACACGTCAAGCGCACAAGGGTAAGAAAAATGGCCGGTTCGCAACTGCGAACCGGCCTAAATAAACAAAGGACTACTACGTTACTCTGCCGCCTGAGCAACAGGCGCGAGCGTTGACGGCTCATTCACGCCGTAGGCTGAGGGGTCGTGCCGTACAACTGAGCGCGGAAGCGTGAAGGGTGTCGGCGTGAGTATTTCACGCAAACCCGGAATCATCGAACCTGCCCGTTTGCCGGCGATGTAGGCTTCAGCCTGATTCACACCAGGCAAGAAATCCGGAAAGTGCTCGCGCACGTCAGCCAGGTTCTCCTCCTCAGTCCGGTTTTGCCCCGCCCACATACCTTCTGGGTCTTGCGAGACATGGCAAAACGTCGCCTTGCGCTTGCGCTCGATGAGTGCGGCCGTCATAGGGAGATAGTACGTCGGAATGAAACACGTCACTTGCGGACGTGTTGCTGCACTCTGGCGCCCAGCCGAATGTGGCTGAAAGAAAATAATCTCCGGATTGACACCCCTCTGGTATGCCGACTCCATCATAAGAACCGCCGATGCTCGGTGGTCCGGATTGACGTCAACAGGCCAGTGAGACAAGAAGACGTCAGGCTTGACCTCGGCAATGTAGTTCTTCACCAAATTGCGTCTCTGTTGCGTGATATCGACTTCTTGTTCGAATTGAACGAGGTCAAAGCGAGGCTCGATCCCGTACGCCGCGTAGGCGGCTAAAGTCTCGGCCTTGCGAACGTCCCACGCCAACTTGTTTTCAAACTGCGGCAGGCGCTGGTCGCGCTGGCCCAGTGTCATCACTTGCACGAAAACTTCGTGTCCACGATCCACACAGGCGCCGATAAAGCCGCCGGTATGAATTGAGACATCGTCATCGTGAGCCGTAAACGCAAGAACCCGAAGCTTGTTCGACATGCAATCTCTCCTTTGCTGTAGATGTACTCTCCTGGGTCTCCAGAAGGCCTTAAATAAGGCTAAAGGACATTAACACACTATATATATGTGGTCAATACATCCTTCGCACCTCACCTTGACGTTATGTGTATTTGTTATACTTTAGCAGAATCATAGTTCTTTTGGAGACAGACACATGCAGACGATCCATCAGGCTGCACTCGCAGCGAAGCATTTGCTGACTTGCCCGCAAGTACACGGTGTTGAACTCTTCGGCAGTATTGCACGTAAGGGTATTGGAAACGATGCGGATCTTATTCTCATCGTTCCGGACACCATAGCTGCCCGGTATACAGACATCAAGCGCAGATGGGCAACTCGAGAATACTTGGCAGGTAGATTTTTCTATCTTACGTCGGTTGATTATGAAATCGATAAATCGAATTGGATTCCGAGAGGATATCGCGGACCTTCGGATTTTACACCCGAAGAGCTTAACCCCGGCCTATATGATCCTCCACGGCGCAAACCAGAAATTCGAGAGAAAGCGCCTCGACCAACACCACCTCCTGAGCTACCACGTCAGGAAAAGAGCAATAATGTGGGTAAAGAAAAATTACCCCCGGATGAGGCAGAAAAGGATCCGACATTTGACATTAGACTCTTCAACATTCGGATAAAAGTCTATTTGATGGAGCAAACTGAAGAGCTGCTTCGCGAAACATTCGGCCCAACAGCAGAATTACTTATTCAGAAGCTTCGTCGGGAGGATATCGCACCGCTTGATATTATTTGCCTTCCTCCTGAGTGGAAAGAGAGAGTTAATATGCTACAGCGACTGCGCCCACATCGGGATCCCAAGTTCATGCACAACGTCGCACATGATGCGATTGCCTTTGACCCGAAATCGCAGCAGTTCATTCGGCACTAAAGTCCGCGAAAAATTGTCTCATCACGCCGCTCCTCAATGGAGCGGCGTATTTACTATTAATAAGAGACGTTGACAGGCTGGGGTTTGCATTTTATTCTCCAACGCGGATAGATCGCGGCGCGATCTCATATATACCCAGAGAGAGGCGACACATGCGTATACACATCATCCTTGAGGAGTGTGGAGAGCTGGAGACTCGAGCCCTTCTTGAAGCACTTAGTGAGGCATTTGCAGCTCCAGAAGGCGTACAGACGATAATCTCAAGTGTACCGAGACCAGAGGCGTCTGTATACGAATTTATTGACCAATTGCGCAATGCCGTAAAAAAGTCAGACGAAATATTTCGTCGAGAAGAATTGCTGGACTGGAGCATTTACATTGTCGTAGCAACGGTTGACGCGATTTCAAGAGATACGGGATCGTATTTTTCTCGAGACGTTACTATCGTTGCAATAAAAAATAGTGAGGCCCAATGGCTGACGGTGGATTATTATAAGTCAGATGATTTTCCAGTCGATGCATCTCAGTTGCTCACTCGCCATCAAATCCACGTCCTTGAAGAATTTGGCATCGACAAAATGAGCGCGAGTGATGCCTCCATTTTCCAATCAAACGTCTTGATGAGACTAATTGTTACGACAGTTCGACTTGTCAAAGGAGAAGGAGATAGACATGGCCAGTAGCACTTTCGAAACTGTCCAACGCAGCTGCGCCGCTCCCCACGGGAGCGGCGCGTTTTCTTTGCTAATTCTCTAGAATGTCGGCCACATGCCCTTGGCAAACATTTCCCTAATGTAGCCAAACGATTTCTCGCCATAGTTGAAGCGCCCATCGGCAGTTTCCGCAAGGAAGAATTCGAGCGTGTAGTCCGTGTTGAATTGCTGCGCAAAGCTGCTGTCGCGCTCGAGAAGATCCAATGATCCGCCCGGAAAGACAATATTGCGAAACTCATCGTCATACTTGCCATCCAGAGGTGAACTCAATTGCTCTAGATCAACAGCCGAGAGCGTCTTACCTTTGAGCGAAGCGTCGAGCGTTGGCGTGAGCACGCCATTTACATAAATTTTTCCAGGAAGAAAATCATGTATTGTGCGGAATGCGAGATTCTCTGTTGGAGTTACTTGGCCCATTTTCGCGATTGGCATAGTAGTTCCAAACACACTTTTATATACATTTCGTAGCGTGATGTGGAATTGGGCGACGACAATTTTTCGCGCAAGTTTTTTATCAATACCAAGAGACACGAGTTTCTGATAATCTCCAACTACCTGCATAGTTACGGTGAAAAGCGCAATATTTTCGCTATTACGACGCTCCCCTCCCTTCACTATATTTGCCTCGCCATGATCAAAGATGGTGCTTAAATCGAGCTTGCCATTCTCTGCATCTATACCCGTAGTTCGGTTGACGTTAAACAGATCGTGCGCGACGAGCTGGAGCCATCCCAGCTGTGCAAGCGTTACTCGTTGGCCTGTGGGCGCGGTTTGCGCGTGCGTAAGCGGTGCAAATGAGGAAGTTAATAATACTGCGAGCACGGGAACCAGCATCCATTTTTTCATACAGAAATTTCGGGATATTAACTTGTATTCCGGTATTTTAAACAACGGGACTATTAAGCGCAAATGAAGTGTCAGCTGAGCTATTCTAAGAGTTCGTATATACGATCGTCTTCGCCGCCGAGTCGCCAAAATGCAAGTCCGGCTATATCCAATTCTTTTGCAAGCTCAAGTTTTGCTTCAAAACTTCGTGCGTTTTCAAACCAGACATCATGCTTATTTCCCCGAGCATCAGTGTAGATGAAGTGCGGCTGCTCTAATCCCTCGTCATACTGCACAAGCGCCTCTTTCTCGCGGTTAGCAACTCGCACTACATCTGTATATTCAAGTCCGTCTGCGCGCTCAATACCCTGTGTCCAATCGTAGCCAAAAAGTGGAATGCATAAGAACACTCGTTTTGGATCAACACCGCGAGAGAGAATGTACTCAAGAACACCTCTCACCCACTCTATTGAGGCTATAGGGCCGGGAGCAGCGCTTTGCCAGTGCTCGTCAAATGCCATTACCGCAAGGATGTCGGCATGCTGTGCAATAGCGCGAACATCCTGACCGCGCTTAGTGCTCCCAGGCTCGTGGGCATGAATAGCCACAGCTACAATTTTGTTGCGGAGATGAAGTTCACGGGAAAGATCTTCGATAAACGCCGAGAACTCATTCTTCTGGCGATTGAGCAGGAATTCGTAATCAATATTTACGCCATCAAAATTATGTTCTTCTACTAGCGCTACTATTTCAGCAATGTGTCTTGCGCGAGAATCTGGCGAATCGATTACCGCATCTACACGCTCCGGATCCCAGTCTCCGTCTTCAGGGAGATTCGAAATAAGTGCAAGCACTTTGACGTTGTTGGCATGTGCATACTCTATGAGCGAGCTATCAATTTCAGCCCCACTATAAGGATTAATGGTGCCGTCCTCCTCAAGTCGGTACCAAAAGAGCGAAATAATATCGAATTTCTCTACATTTTCTTTAAATACCCGGACTGCTCGATCTTGATCCCAATATGGTATCGAGCCGAACGCGAGAAGGCCCTGGTTGTCCGGAAACAGTCTCGACAACAGTGAGCCGCTGGGAAGCGCTGTCACAACCGACGCTGTTTGTGCCTCAAAAAATGGTGCCATGCTGATTATTCCGTAATGCAGTAGTACTCCCGTAATCGCTGCAGTAACAACAAGCAAGATACCGGCAATTCTTGAAGGAACAAGTTTATTTAAGTCAGGCCGCATGCGCATAGTGTACTAGATCCGAGTAGCGGGAGTATGAAGAATCTCGCGCGCTTCTCTCGGTGATACATTCATTAGTAAATCAACAATGGAAAGATTAGGCACAAATGCACCGTAGAGCTGCGGATACTCTCGACACTGCCAGTTTTGCTCGGAAAGCGCAATGTTGGATTGGGCGAAGCGATTAAAATCCATATATGCTTGTGCGCTTGTTCCGCCGAAATGATATTCGTCAGCACCAAATACTTTGCACTGCTCAATGAGCCACTCATTAGCGTCGCGCCCCTTTTCTTTATCAGGAGGCGCAACTACGCGCTCTGAAAGTAAAATCAATCTCTCTAGACGAAATGGTGCGATGGGTAATAGTGCATTTATGGTGCTCGCGCTATCTCGCCTGGGTCCAACGGGAAGCTCAAAGAGCCGCGCTAGTCCCCAGATAATTGATGAGCACGTTAAATCTGCCAGTGATGCATGACGAAATGTGAGTAGACAGACAAGGTCAGGATAGAGAGTATCGAAATTGGGCGCTTTATGATAACTATCGTGAATAATATTGAGGTGCGTGTCGTACCAGTCGGTCGAGTAGTCTATTTTGGCTTCACGTATGGTTTGATTTAGTGCCCGCTGGACTGGGATGCCAAGCGTTTCTACTCCTGCGCGCGTTTTTATAGGCACATGCGCTTGATAAGATACGCCCGACGATCTGCTCCCATCTTTATGCTCATACACATGTTTGCGTACATACTGAAGATAATCTGCAATCGTAAAAATATGCGAGTCGAACATGCGCGCAAAATAATGAAGGCGCGGAAAATATTGCGGCTGATATCCGGAGAGACGCACGAGACCAAGGGTTCCCCATTCATACAGGTCAAACAACAGTACTTCAATTGCAAGTAGCTCATGCATAGCTATTGATTAGCGGTGGAAAGAATACTCCGAGCTTCGGCTGGAGTAACATTCATGAGCAGGTCGAGAATAGAGAGGTTGGGAATAAACGCGCCGTGAAGCTGTGAGTATTCACGACCCTGCCAGTCTTGCTCAACAAGTGTAATACCCGCATTCTTTAAGCGATCGAAATCCATATACGCTGCAGCGCTTGTCCCCCCATAGTAATATTCCTCCGCGCCCATTTTTTTGCACGTATCGATAATCCACTCGTTGGCATCTCTGCCGATTTCTTTATTCGGTGGCGCAATATCACTATCGGAAAGTCGGGCAACTTTTTTTAACCTAAAGTCGGCATGCGGAAGCATGTTATTTAATTGCGGCACGGTTGGCCCTTTCGGTCGATGAGTACATATTTCTAAAAGAACGCTCAGAGACCAAAGTATGCTGGCAACGGTACAACCAGCTAGTGTTTCGTATTTTTGCATCATGACTACCGAGAGGTCTGGAAATATAGCTGAAAATTGCGGGGCCTTATGGTAGTGAAAATAAATACTGTTGAGATTTTTCTGCTGCCAGGTTGTTGCGTAGTCAATTGGGGCTTCGTGAATCATTTGTCGCCCGTTCTCACCGCCGCGTTTAACGGGGATGTCCAGGAGTAGAGGTCCTTGCGACGTCTTGATTGGGGTGTGGGCCTGGTAGGAAACACCGCGAGACGTCGTACCATCTTTGTGTGCGTATGCATGTTTGCGCACATATTGGAGATAATCGGAGATAGTAAAAACATCCGCGTTAAGAATTCGCGCAAAATAGTGGAGCCTTGGGAAATATTGTGGCTGGTAGCCTGCCAGTCGGGTCATAGAAAGAATTACACGAAATGACGCCTAATCACGAACGCTTCAGCTGCCGAATTACCGGAGTGGAGACCGCGCATGCGCGCAAGAGTCTCTACACCGTAGAGAGACAATGGCCCATTTTGCACTTTGAGCTGCGATTTATAGAGCTTAAGTGCATCGAGCTTTGCCTTCAATGCCTTTTTATCAAGATCGATGAAAAGATTGGGTGAAGGACGCTCTACATCGCTCCACTCGGAATACGGAAATTCGTACTCAATAATCGTATTGGGAAGGTGCTTGTATTTCGGCGGCACCGGCCGCGTTGCCGTGGTGGCTGCTTTGTTTGCTGCTCGGTGATCCTGGTTGTAATCGAAATACGATGGGATAGCGAGAATAGTCGGCTTTACTGCTTGGAGCGATATGGTGCTTCCGCGCTCTACTTCTCCCCGCTCTATTTCATTTGCAAGGATTTTTTGAGGCACATGATCAAGCTGGAGATGGTAGTCGTTTCCCGGGAGCGCAATGCGCCACCCATCAAACCCCATGAACTTTGCAACTCTTTTTATTTCCTCTATACGCTCATCGCTTGTCGAAACGCCGTTTTTTGAATAATCCTTTGTAGTGCCGACTGTGAGATACAGCACAAAGACTTCGCCGCCCGCTTGTTTTATGCGGTATATGAGACCACCGCATCCAAAAATTTCATCATCTGGGTGCGGAGCAATAACTAGAAGTCGCTGGTCCTTAAGGTCGAGCATGGGTTGACAGTAAATCCTCTTTCATGTTCCCCCTCTTCCCAGCACTAGGCAACAGTAGCGGCAGTATATATACTGCACCGCAAAAGTAAAGGGAAACCAGCGGATTTTATTTCCGCATGCCAAAACAAAAAGGATCTACTGTTGCAGTTATCGGACTCGGCTACGTTGGGCTTCCTTTAGCCCTTCTTGCTGCGCGTAAAGGTCATGAGGTCGTCGGTATTGATATCGATCCTAAAAAAATAGCCAGTATTAATGCTGGTGTTTCGCCATTTTTCGATGAAGAGATAACCAAGCAGCTCGCAAAGACGAGACTTGATGTCGATACCGATTTCTCTCGCGTTAAGGATTCAGAGATTGTTATTATTTGTGTGCCAACGCCAGTGCACGAGGACCATTCGCCTGATCTTGAACCGCTCATCCGCGCATGCGAAAGCATTGCGCCACATATTCAAAAGGGGACACTTGTCATTGTCGAATCAACCGTGAATCCTGGAGCATGCGAGAGCGTCGTACTCCCCATACTTGAGCGTATTTCTGGCATGAAGGCGGGGGTCGATTTTGAACTTTCTCACTGCCCAGAGCGCGTAAATCCGGGCGATCCTAAGTGGGGCGTCCACAACATCAATAGAGTCGCTGGCTCGCTCACGAAGGCGGGACTCGACAGAACAGTTGCTTTCTATCGATCAATCATTAGCGGAAAAGTGCAGCCGATGAAGACAATAAAAGAGGCTGAAGCCGTTAAAATTATCGAAAACACGTTCCGCGACGTTAATATCGCGTTTGTTAACGAACTCGCGATGTCCTTTGACCGTCTCGGCATTGATATTTTGAGCGTGCTTGAGGGAGCAAAGACAAAGCCATTTGCGTTCCTTGCACACTACCCTTCCTGTGGCGTGGGCGGTCACTGCATTCCGGTTGACCCCTACTATCTCATCGAGGAAGGCAAGCGCAACGGCTTTAATCATGACTTTCTATCGCTTGCAAGAAAAATAAACAACAGCATGCCGGTGTACACAGTTGAGCTTCTTGAACGCGCTCTTCGAGAAGGTGGCCATATACTTTCAGGATCAAAAATTGCTGTGCTTGGACTTGCATACAAGGCGGACATTGATGACATGCGCGAAAGTCCGTCGCTTCGGATCATTGAAGAACTCGAACGACGCAAGGCAGAACCGGTTACGTTTGATCCCTACGTACGTAACCGCTCAACTGCGCGCTCACTCACCCAAGCACTCACTGGCGCCGCAGCGGCAATCATTGCGACAAACCACAAAGAATTTAAGCAGCTCACTCCTGATTATTTTAAAAAGCACGGGGTCACTGTAGTTGTTGATGGCAAGAATTGTCTCGCAAAAGATGACTTTATAGCTTCAGGGATCGTGTACCGCGGCATCGGTAGATAACTACACCATGAAAATAGGCCTTAACTAGGCCTCTTTACACACGTCTCTAAAGTTAGTGATATACTATAATATATAAGAACAAGGTCGAGGCGGGCCCAAAACCCTGGGAAACCAGCGAAAGCTGGAGCTTTTGGGCCCACCTCGACCTCGTATCTATTTTGACCGGTCCTCAAACAAATAAGCTCTCCTACGTTGGAAGAGCTTCACCGCGGATACTACCCAAACTGTGGCGCTTGCCTAGATTGTCAGTGCCAAGATTTTGTCGCCAAATATAGAATATCCTCTTCCTAAAATCTTCATGTAAGGTATGTGACGCTATACTAGTCTACACAAGTAGACGAAATTATTCGTTATTTATGACGAACATAGAGTATGCACCTACTTATAGTAGAAGATGAAGAGAAGTTAGCTAAAGCACTTAAGAAAGGTCTTTCACTAAAAGGTTTTGCAGTGGATTGGCTCCCCGATCCCGAAAAAGCCCGCACTCGTATCCTCCTCTATAAAGATGAATATGATCTTATAATTCTCGACCTCATGCTTCCCGGCATGGATGGAGCACAAATCACGGAAGCGGTGCGTAAAGAAAACGTCACTACACCGATCATTATTTTAACGGCTCGCAACGAGACCGAACACAAAGTCGACCTCCTCAATAAAGGAGCTGACGACTATATCGTTAAACCTTTCTCCTTTGAAGAGCTACTAGCTCGCATTAATTCCGTTCTCCGTCGTCCCTCACAATTGCAAGCTTCTGTCTTAAAAGTAGGCCCCCTTGAAATGGACACTGCGGCGAGAGTTGTGCGCAAAGAAGGAAGGGAGATTCCGCTCACTCTTAAAGAATTCTCGCTGCTTGAGTGCTTTATGCGCGAGCCAGGCGTCGTCCTTTCCCGCGAAAAGCTCTTTGACCACGTGTGGGACTTTAATGCTCTTTCCTGGTCGAATGTACTTGATGTACACATGAAAAATCTTCGTAAGAAACTAGACCATGAAGACGATGGTAAGCAGTTATTTGAAACGGTTCGTGGAGTTGGTTACCGCCTGGCGGGAGCGATACAAGGCTGATATCCTCTTTCGCTCAACAGTTACCATAGCGATACTACTATCGCTCTTCACGACCGTATTCGTAGCGTTCTTCTTCCTCGCACTTGCCGTATTTAGCGTATGGTACGTGTTTGTAGGCATAGCACTGGTGGCAATCCTCACCGGCTACTTATTCCTGCGCTACATGATTATTCCCTCGCGCAGTATCCTCCAATACCAAAAGCTATTCATCTCAAACGTGGCTCACGAACTGCGAACACCACTCTCGGTTATTAAGACCTCAACGGAGGTCGCGATGATAGATGGCAAACTTAACGCAGGCACGCGTAGAACATTCAATGAGATCATTGTTGAGCTCGATCGTATTTCCGAAATCATTAATAACCTCCTCTCGCTTAACACGCTCACCCGCCCTGAGCGCATGAAGTTCCAGAACGTCGATCTCTTGCCAATAGTCGACACAGTAGTGCGACGCCACGTAGAGCTTGCGCAGGAGCGCAAGGTTGAGATTGAGATCAAGAGAAATGGGTACGGTGTCGTGTGGGGCAACGCTGCGGGCCTCGAGCAGGTCATAACCAACTTGCTTAAGAATGCACTTATTTATACGCAGAAAAACGGCAGTGGCCGCGTCGTAGTATCGATTACCCCCAATTATCAGGGCTCTATCATCCTCTCTGTAGTTGATAATGGTATAGGCATAGCCCAAAAAGACTTAGCACACATATTTGAGCCATTTTATCGCGCCGACATGTCCCGCGTGCGCAGCGTGCGTGCCCAAGGGTCAGGGCTTGGTCTATCCATCGTTAATGAAATTGTGCGCGCACATCGAGGCAAAATTCACATTGAGAGCGCTCGAAATCGCGGCACTACTGTTTCGGTGTCTCTACCGGTTGGCGTTACGAGGGAGATGGCGCCTGAAATAGCGATGGGAAACGGTCCTGCTAAGAATCATCTCTCGCTTGATTTCACGAGATCAAAGCGCGGACAGCAAATTCATATTTAGTTCAGAGCGCCTCTGATATATTGCGCTAGCTTACTAATACAACTTAACGTCCGTTATGAAGAAACTGCAGATGTAAGCCGAGGGGACCAATCTATATAAAAAGATTGGTCCCCTCGGCGCTTTCTAGCTAATGCTTTCGTTACGGAAGCTGTGGAACAGGAAGATTGAGCCCTGAGCACTGGAGATTATTGATCATGCGCTGCGTCGTCTTATAGACGTAGCCGGTTGGAGTAAGGCTGTCCATAAGACCCGCATCCTGCCAAGGCTTGAGCACGTCAAGTGTGTATTTTTGCTGGAATCTTCGAACGGCATCGTACGTCATAATACCGAAGTAACCAGTTACCGGGAGATTCTCGTTCATATGCTGATTGAGAAATGTTTGAAGCTTTTTTACCTCTTCAGGATCGTTATTGTCTCCCATGCGCAAGTAGCTCGTAAGATATAGACCGCATGCGCCACTTTGGGTTGAGGTTCCAAGAACAGTACCTCCGGTTGGATTGGTATTCACAGAGCCTGGTGCGAGCGGGCCAGAGATAACGCCTCCGCCACCACCCCCACCCCCGCCTCCGCTAGGAGGTGTTGGGGCTCCGCCGCCTCCACCGCCGCCGCCTTGAGGTGCTTTATCTACGCAATTACCGTCAACAATTTCTTTGCCGTCGGGCACAGATTCTTGTGTGCCATCGATGTTGGGGCATTTATCCTCCACTTCATCAGGAGTGCACTCACTTTCATTGGTCTGAATACCGTCATCGTTGGGACATACATCATCTTCGTTGCATGGTCCCTCATCTTGGTGTCCAGGATCAGTTTCTTCATGCGGACACGCATCCACCGGAGGTTCTTCTTCATCATCCTCGCACTCCGGGACATTGAGAATAGGGAGCCCATTTTCGTCGAGCTGTCCGTCAACAATACAAATAATGTCACCGGCGCCCGGTATAACAATTTGCGCATAGGCCATGGGGCTTGACCACATAAGCCCAGAATACGCAATGACAACCGCTAGTATTGCAAGCGCAACACTCATGACTCGGTAGAGAAGAATATTAGAATTCTTCTTCGCTCTAGATTTCATAATGGGAAAGGTTAACGATTAACGTGCGAATAATGCTTCAAACGCCCCTTCCCAGGAGAGAGAAAACTGCCGCAGGGTATCACCCCTCTCTTATTGACGTCAAGGGACGCGCTATGCGCTAGAAATCAGCGGGTTACACATAGTGGCCGAGAGCTTGGAAGAGCCGATTCCGCAGCATTTGGAGCACACACGGTATAGCGACCTAGTACGTCTTTCTTAATCGTGTATTTTGTATCGTAATCGCTCGCCGAAACCCATCGTCCACCCTCAGGATCAATGGGAATCATCATGGGAATATAGAGAGGCGTGAGGCACGAGATATCCATGTTCGCCGCACCATCGGCACTTGAGATGTTGTAGGTCACATCAGGATCAAGCCACGGACATGACGGGTCGCCGCCATCAAAGATGCCTCTGTTGTCTGCAATTTTTTGTCCGATCGCGTTGAGAATTGTGTTGATGTTGCTCTCGCGCTGCGTGTTACGTGCTTGTGCGAATTGCTTAGCGGGATTAATAGCAATAACGACGATAGATGCAAGAATAGCAATAATGCCGATGACGATAAGCACTTCAATAAGGGTGAATCCGAGGAGCGAAGTTTTCTGTCTCATGATTTTAGTGGAACGTACTATACGGATAATCTTTGCGCAACTACGGTACTGTAACGACTTCTCTCCACGACACAATTTCGACTGCGGGCGAATACACGGGCGACACTATTGAAGGATCCCGCGCTTTTGCTTGAATAATCAGAACACTAAAGGTATTTCGGAACTCTGCGCGCATGGTTACAGTAAATATTCGCGAACCATGAGATGTTTGCGTGTGGGATGATACAAGCGTGCATTTTTCCTCCCCAAGCCACACCTCGCTATTTTCTGTGGTTACTGCCCAATCGTAGTCTTGAGCAATTTCTAGGAGCGCGATATGCGCACATGACTCCGCAAGCGAGAGCGACACTCGTTTGAACTCGCTGCTGAGTGCATTAAAGCGAGAGAAAAAAGCCGCAGAGCTTACCGACGCAGCAAGTGACATAAGTACGCCTGAAATTAAGACCGCGGAAGTCAATGCAATAAAGCCCCTCTCAGAAACTCGGGATGTACCACCTCGATTCATAGTGCGCGCAGATAAAATACTCGTCTAAATGATTGTGTAACTGGCAGTCCAACAGTGCCGAGTGAAGTCAAATCAAATTGTGCTTCGATACGCTCCCACTCAAGCGCATCTCTTCCCGCGCAATACAAGAACGAAAGATTTGAGACCTTTGTGTCTGGAGCATTGATAGTGCGCGACGATGAAATACCGTCTAGCACCTGTACGCTTCCTTCCACCTCGTCAATCGTGAGACGCGTATCTTGCGTCTCAATGATGAGAGCAGACGAAGATGCTGAGCACCCAACAAGTGCATGAGGTTCAATAACCCTCGCCGCATCACGCAGCGCCCAGTTTATTTTAGAGAGAATAAAATCACCTTCTTCGCCAAGCACGGCCCGCACACCTCCGCGCCCGCTTGATTCAAAGACATCGTTCGCGGCAACAACCGCACCACCCATGAGTAGGCCAAAAAGACCCATGTAAATGACTATTTCGATTAGTGTAAATCCGCGGCTCATGGTGCGGTAATTATTGATATATAACTCTTATTCTCTTCTGGCCCTTCAATGGGCTTAGATGCAACGTATAGGTAATTGCCTTCGCAATCCATCGCAACGCCTGATCCTCCATGAGGAAACGTAAACATAGCCACGTCCTCGAGTCCGCCCCGAGTATTTACCACGTGAATTGCGCCTCCCTTACTCGGCGAATGGGTGAGAATAAATGCAAGATAATCGCGCACAATTATTCCGTAGACTCCAAAAGGATTACTGCTATTTGGCCCTATATCTCGCATGTCCTTCACGGTTATGAGCGACGGATCTACAACGTCGAGTACTAAAAATTCTCCCGCATTGCTCACATACGTTCTGCCCATATACAGAGTGTCGCCCACGCTGTAAATACTTTTGCCAAGACCAAACCCAGACGAACCTGGGGCATTATATGCACCCAAAAGGAGAGGAGATCGGTAGTCGCGGATATCAAGTATTATGAGCTCGCGGGCACTGTCGTTGGTCGCGAGAAACGCATAGGAACCGTGAAGCACAACTGATTCGACGCCTGCATTCACTTCGAAATTTCCGATAGGTGCTGCGATATTGTTTGGGTCATGAACAGCAATAATAGAAAATTCTGGCCCACTTCCCTTTTCTCGTCCTAAAAATACAAAGCCGTCGCGATACACTACAGTGTTTGCAATTCCTGCATCTGGAAGTGCATACGTTTTTGTAACCGTGGTCTCTTTGAGATCAATAATTTGAAGTTGTTTAGTGGAGGAGTTTGTAGCTACATACGCACGCTCCCCATCTACGGCAACACTATTAAATCCAACGGGAAGCGAATTACTTTCCAACGCATCTTCAAATACTGGCTTTTCAGGGTCAGAGAGATCTATAACATAAAACTGTTTTGTGAAATACACCGTCATGCGGATTTCGTCGATATTTGCGGTGCGCGGATTTCCTGTAGAGCCCCCGCGGACATTTATCATGATGCCAAAGTCCTCGCTGTTGATATCTTCAGACGACCATTCTTCGCCCCACAAATCTTCGCTGCTTCCATACACCGCTTTCGCGTCCGTCGCGGGCCATGATACTCCCATCGCCGCTTTGTTTTGTACTCCGGAGACACCGTCACCTTTGAGAATGCGCACTTCGTTATCTTCAATTGGGAGATTGGCGCCTGTGCCGACGCCACGACTGCGTTCAACCTCTACTTTAATGCCCACAATAGTTGAGCCTTTGGGGATACTGAAACCAAAGTTCGTTGCCCTGAGAAAATGTGAGATAGTATTGCGATTCATGAGAGCCGTTGCGCGAGAATCATCGCTCGCCCGGACATTTTCTGGACCTTGCCACGCCACGCTTCCAACTGCTTCCATGTCTTCGCCTCTGCGTGCAGTCATCGGTCCTTGCGGAAGAATCTGCGAATTTATCGTCACGTACATATCTTCCTCATATACCTCAATGTCGGTAATAGGATAGATGCCTCCCGAGTCATTGAGTCCCTCAATATCACCAAAAAGTTTATGCGAAATGATGGGATGTTCCCAATCTTTGTGCTCTCCGCGTGGATCGAGGAGGGTTGAGTAGCACGTATCGCCACCTTTGATTTGCCCCGTATTGGTAATGAGGGATGAGAGCGAGAGATGCTGCTCGCGTCCATAGGTGCCATCCCAACCAACATCGACAATCAATTCTTTTGTAAAAAAATCTACGGGGAGCACGTGTAGATTCTTGTAGTAAGCAAAAGATTCAATTAGCTGCGTCGTTGAGGTCGGATTGACGAGTTTAAAATCTTTTCGTGCATCAGCCATCGCGCTTTCAAGATACTCTTGCGCGACAAGTAGTGCTTCAGCGCTCACCTGCGCATCTACCGCAAGTGCACGATTGCCTCCGGCGAGAAGTACCGTTGTTGCAAGCGCAGACACTAAAATAGTCATTGCGATTAGGATCTCTAACACTGAAAATCCCCGATTGTTTAACATACGTTTTCGTCCACACATATCCTGCCAATGGCGTTGAATGAAATAGTTGAAGATCCGACGCCACTCGTGTCTCGTATCTGCACGGACCCCGGGCCCCCAGGAAACAGTGCGTTGCCAGAAAGTGCCTCAAATACTATTTGAGGTAGCCCCGAGAGCACTACAGCGCGACTGTGAATCGGAAACGCCTCATCAACTGAAGCGTCACGGCCTTCCCAGGAAGGACCTTGGAATATCGTGACGCGATCTTTATCAAAACGAACGCCGTGCGGCTTGCCGCCCGTGCACGACTCGCCGAAACACATATTGTTGATAGATTGACTGCGCGCTTTTGCCACAACTGCGACGAGCGTATTGCGCTCAGCACGGAAATTGTGGCCGCGGAAGGAGTCTGTAGAAAAAATAATCGTCATACCGCCGACAAGGGTCACGAGCCCAATAACAATGAGCACTTCAATTAACGTAAACCCCCTCGTATACGCTCGGGACGCGTCGCCTCTAGTTGTGCAAGTTCTGCGTAATTCCATAAATTGGAGTGATTATTGAAATGGCTATAAGCCCCACTATGAGTCCCATGACGATCATGAGCGCCGGCTCAAGAAGGGAGGAGAGGTTTTTGGTAAATTCGTCTACTTCGTGTTCAAACAGGTCTGAAAGATAGAGAAGCGAATCAGAAAGCGTTCCTGAGCGCTCCCCAACCGCTACCATGTGGGCAAGAACCGGCGGGAAAAACCGTGGGTGCTCCTTAAAGTACTCCGAAAGCCGCCCGCCACGATTTACAACTTCGTGAAGCTCTACGAAATGCTCGCGGTATGCTTTGTTCTTAGTCGTTTGCGCTACTATCGGCAATGCAGCAGAGAGCGTGAGTCCGCTTCGCAAGAGGAGCCCCAATGTTCGGGAAATGTTTGCGACATTGTAATAGCGCACCACACTCCCAACAAACGGCATCCTAATGAGTATTTTGTCGCCATAGTAATGAACGCGCGGACTGTATTTAAGAGCAAGGATTATGCCAAGCGCCGAGAGTAAAACACCCACCAGAAACCACAATCCGTACACTTGAAAGAAAACACTCACCGCCATCACTACCTTCGTCGCAAGGGGGAGCTCGGCATTGAGGCTCGAGAAAATAGGCATGATTTTTGGGAACAAATAGAGCATCAAGAATGCCACAGTAGCGACGACCGCGATGGCGATAATGGCCGGATAAATAAGGGCAGAAATGATTTTTCTGCGCAACAGAAGGCTTTTGCGCAATTCGTCAGATAAGTAGTTGAGGTTTTGGGAGAGCGTGCCGCTTGTTTCTCCTACGCGAATAATAGAGACAGCAAACTCGCTGAATGTATTTGGAAATTTTGCAAAACTTTTAGAAATTGATTGCCCGCTCATGACATCGTTCACAATTATTTGGAGCATCGCACAGTGGCGCGGGCTTTTGGTCTGCTCAAGAAGCATGTGGAGACTTTCAAGTAGCGGAACATTCGCGTTCATCAAAAAAGAAAGACGTTTCGCAAAGAATACTTGATCTTTAAGTGTAAAGCGCGGCGCAGTGAGAACATCACGCGCTCTATCAATTGATTTTTGTACGTATGACATACAGGATCGTCTATTATTCGTGCACCACTCTTAGCACTTCTTCGATCGTCGTCTCCCCAGCTCGCGCCTTTTTGATGCCATCTTCAAGAATCGTTGTCATGCCGTTATCTATCGCGATCTCCCGCACGCGCGACGCCGGCGCTTTATCAAGAATTGCCTCCTTGATATCCTCATCCGCTACCAAGACTTCGTTTATGCATACGCGCCCCGAATAGCCGCTTCCGCCGCAGGCTGAGCACCCATTACCATGCATGAAAATATCGCCTTTTTTAATGGATTTTGAGAGCCTGAGGTGCTTGAGACCGCCTTCAATTGCAGGCGTTACTTCCCCTGCTACTTTGCAGGTGGCGCAGATCTTGCGTACGAGCCGCTGTCCTATCGCAACACTTATGGTCGATGCTACAAGATAGGCGTCGATACCCATATCTAAGAGGCGCGGGAGTGTGGTTGCCGCATCATTAGTATGAAGCGTAGAGAGAAGCAGATGGCCGGTAAGCGCAGTATTTACCGCAATACCCGCTGTTTCTGCATCGCGAATTTCTCCAACCATGATGATGTTAGGATCTTGGCGCAGAATAGAGCGAAGACCGTTTGCGAACGTAAGACCAACTTTCGGATTCACTTGAATTTGTTCGACGTTTGTGACCGCATACTCGATTGGATCTTCGATCGTGACGATCGAGACATCAGGCGCGTTGAGGAGCTTAATTAGTGTATATAGTGTAGTCGTTTTTCCCGATCCAGTAGGACCTGTCGCAAGCACCATGCCGCTGGGGCGCTTTATAGCGGCAACTATTTTCTGTTGGTCCTCCTCACTAAACCCTAGCGTTTGGAGCGTAAATTGGTCAGACGTGTTTATAAGAAGGCGCAGAACTGCGTTTTCTCCATGATAGGTGGGAGCTATCGAGAGGCGAATATCAATCTGCTCCCCGTGCGGCGCGATGTAGCGGAAGCGACCGTCTTGCGCAGCCTGGTGTTCGTCAGTGCGCAAATTTGCAAGAATTTTTATGCGCGCAATTATTTCGTCGCGCACATGCAGCGGTACCAAACATATGTCGTGAAGCGCTCCATCAATACGAAAACGGACCCTGACGCCTGTCGGCGTTGGGTCGATGTGAATATCAGATGCACGCAGTTGGTGCGCGGTGCTCAAAAGCGACTCAACAAGACTTACAATTGAAATGCCGCTCGCGCGTGTGAGCTGTGCTTCAATTTCCGAATACTGCGTGCCGAGTTCGCGTCCCAGGTTCGCTCCCGTTTCCGTGAGCGACATAGGGCCATTTATACTATATACTGCAGCGTATGAACAAGTGGACAATTCTTATAGGAGTAGGAATCTTAGTCGTAATTGGCGCAATAGTCCTTATAATGCTTCCCCCTTCGGCCAATGCTCCCACGAACGGCAATGGTGACCAAGTAGCCAGCTTTGCCGAATGTGTCGATGCTGGTAACCCCGTTATGGAAAGTTACCCGCGCCAATGCCGCAGCGCTTCGGGACAACTCTTTGTCGAGGACATCGGCAACGCCAACGAAAAAGCAGATCTCATCATTGCAGACTTCCCGCGCCCCGGAGATGCGATTTCCTCACCGCTTGTGGCACGCGGCCAAGCGCGTGGTAATTGGTACTTCGAAGCGAGCTTCCCCGTAGAAGTGCTTGATGCAAACGGTAATCGCATCGGCCAGGGCTACGCGCAAGCACAAGGCGAATGGATGACGACCGACTTCGTACCGTTTAGATCTATCGAGGTTTCGTTCCCGAAACAGCCTGCGGGCTCAAAAGGAACCGTAGTGCTCCACAAAGACAACCCGTCAGGACTTCCTGAACACGACGATAAGCTAACCATTCCCGTTACGTTCAAATAAAAAGTAAGCGCATACTCTTGACGCTTTGTTAAACTGTGATACTGTATTATCAGATCTCAATAGGAGCGTAGGATGAGCATATCTGTTCGATCTGGAATACCGCAACTTAATGTTGCAAGTGCGGGTTCCGTACCTCTTGTTATTCACATCGTTCTCAATACACCCTATCCAGAGCCTCATGCTGTAGCTGTGGCCTTAGCAGAGTTACGACGTGTATACCCAGCAAAGAAATTTCAGCTTATACCATATAGATATATTGGTAGACTTTTTGGTGCTGGACCACGTTTAATGGAAATTCTAGCCGTTGAACAATAGGCACAAAGCCGCCACAGAAAACAGAAATGTGGCGGTTTTTCTCATACTTGACAAATAGCCCATTTGGGTGTATAATATACAGTAGAATTCGTCGTCTCAGGAGCAATCGCCGTGCGCACTTGTACCAGACTAACACTGCTGACATTTGGTCTTCTTTTACTTGGTTTAATTTGTGTAATGGTGAGTACTTACTTCCCTCAACATGACAAACTGATTGAAGTAGCGGGATATTTTCTAATGATCCTCGCGGTGCCCGTATCACAACAGGCCTTGTACAGTTGGCCAGATTAAAGCAATTTATTCCCCGGACTAGCATCCGGGGATTTCTTTTTTACAACCCAGAGCGGTCTGAGGTATGCCCCAGCTTCTCCTTGCTATTTGCGTCTAATTTAAGGTTTTCGGCCCTCCAACCAATGAGATTTCCAATGAGCTGAAGCAGACTGCCAAGACCCGAAAGCGCCAAAAAGAGTAGTACAAACCACGCCCACGGGAACATAAAGTAGGCGTATGTTGCAATAAGCCCAGCCCAGAGGCCTATACACCACGGGCACTGCAGAAGATCATTCATTGTGTGGAGGACACCGTTTTCATATGGTGTTAGCTCAACGTAGGTCTTGCCGTCGTGCACGACTTCTCTTCGGTGCACAAACAGCTCGCGAAAAAATCTGGTTATTTTATCGTACACAATGAGGCGCGTGATTCGAAATGAAGCAAATGAGAGCATTACCGCATCAAAAACTGGAATAAATGTAGGAAAACTGCCGCGCGCTCTATACAGGCTCCAGAGCGCGAATACAAGCACAAGGAGAAAAAACACTGAAAACACTACATTCCAAAAATTCTGATCCTCTTTTAGTCGGGTCTGTGTAGCCATAGCGCCACTATACACGCGACAAATAAAAAATCGAGCGCATACGTCGCAAAAGTAGTGTTGCAATTTTCAATTTTAATTCTCTACTCTCTTATACACACGCAGCTTTCGTCAGGCACATGCAGCGTTCATCTAAGGTGGAGTTATACTAGAAAGTCTGAAGATCCTTTAGGGGCTCTCGGGGAAATTAGCGGGTAATCTTTTTTCGCGATGGCAATAACGCAAAAAATTAAAAAGAGAAACGGAGAGATAGTCGATTTCGATCCGGGAAAAATTACCATCGCCATACAAAAAGCATTTGCCGCAGTCGAAGGAAATTCTCATGAGGCAGATGCGTCCGAAATCACTCGACTCGTCGTCGATAGCATCGACAGAAAATTTGGAAACACTGCATTCATTCCCGAAGTAGAAGATATTCAAGATCTCGTTGAGAATGCGATCGCTGAGCGCGGGTATTTCATGGTGGCGAAAGCGTATATCATTTATCGCTACGAGCACGAAAAACTTCGCCGAGAAAAAAAGCAACAGGTTGCACAAAAGATTGTAGAAAGCTCGCTTATCGTTGAGAAGAGAAATGGCTCTAAAGAGCCCTTTTCTGAGAGTAAATTGACGCGCACGCTGCTTCGCGCAGCTGAAGGGTATGACCATATCATAGACGCGCCGGCAATCATCTCAAAAGTGCGACAAGAGATGCATGAAGGCATCAACACAAAAGAAATACACGAAGTTCTTGTGATGATTGTGCGCTCATTCATCGAGCGCGACCCTGCATACTCAATTGTTGCTGCACGACTTCTTCTCCAATCAATATACAACGAAGTGATGGGTGAGATTGATTACGAAAAGTTCGAAGATACGTATCGCACAAAATTCATTGAAGCAATAAAACATGGCGTTGCGATCGGGCAATTCGATCCGAGACTTCTTGATTTTGATTTGCCCCGCATGGCAGAGGCGCTCGCAATTGAAAGAGATCGCGAATTCAAATATTTGGGCCTCCAGACGCTCCAAACGAACTACCTCTCGAAGGTCCACGGCACGAAAAAAATCATTGAAACACCGCAAATGTTCTGGATGCGCATTGCTATGGGCACTGCACTTAATGAGAAAACACCGGAAGATCGAGAAAAGCACGCTATCGACTTCTACGAAATCATGTCGGCGATGTACTACACGCCGTCTTCTCCTACGCTCTATCACGCCGGTCTCATGCGGCCACAACTCTCTTCTTGTTTCCTCTCTACGGTTCCTGATGACCTCCACGCCATTTTCAAGGAGTACTCTGACAACGCGCAGCTCCTTAAATATGCGGGCGGTACCGGAACTGACTGGACTCCTGTTCGCGCCACCGGCTCACTAATTAAGGGCACCGGCGTCGAGAGCCAGGGCGTCATTCCATTTCTCAAGATTGCTAACGACGTCACTATATCTATCAACCGCTCAGGCCGCCGCCGCGGCGCCGCAGCGGTCTATCTAGAGTACTGGCACGCGGATATGGAAGACTTTCTTGAATTGCGCAAAAACACGGGTGACGAACGCCGCAGAACCCATGACCTCAATACTGCGGCATGGATACCGGACCTGTTTATGAAACGGCTTCAAACCGACGGATATTGGACTCTTTTCTCCCCTTCTGATGTACCGGACCTTCACGACCTCTACGGCCGCAAGTTTGACGAAGCCTACGAGCGCTACGAAAAGCTTGCAGATGAAGGCAAAATTGCGTTTTTCAAGCGGGTGCGCGCCGCAGAACTTTGGAAAAAGCACCTCACGATGCTGTTTGAAACCGGACATCCATGGATCACTTGGAAAGACCCATCAAACGTTCGCTCTCCGCAAGATCACGTCGGCGTAGTGCACTCGTCGAACCTGTGCACCGAAATCACACTCAACTCTTCGGCAACTGAAACCGCGGTGTGCAACTTAGGCTCTATCAACATGGCGAAGTTTGTCGAGAATGGTCGCTTTGATCGAGATGCTGTTGCGCGCGTCGTACCTGTTGCTATGCGCATGCTCGACAACGTCATCGATATTAATTTCTACCCGACAGAGAATACTAAGCGCTCAAATATGCGTCACCGCCCGGTTGGCTTGGGACTGCGCGGGCTTCAAGATGCGCTCTATAAATTAGGAATCAATTTCGACAGCGACGAAGCGGTACGCTTTTCAGACGAAAGCATGGAAATTATCGCCTACCACACGATTCTCTCTTCCTCGCTGCTCGCCAAAGAGCGCGGCACGTACGAGACTTACAAAGGCTCTAAGTGGGACCGCGGTATTCTTCCACAAGACACATTGACCCTCCTTGAGCAGGAGCGCGGAGTCAAAATCGATGTACCACGCCACGAAACCTTGGATTGGCGACTAGTGCGCGAAGCAGTTCGCCAGTGGGGTATGAGGAATTCCAATACAATGGCAAATGCACCGACTGCCACTACCGCAAACATTGCCGGCTGCTATCCAACCATTGAGCCCATCTATAAAAATCTTTACGTGAAGAGCAATATGGCGGGTGACTTTATGGTCGTCAATGAATATCTTGTCGAGGACCTCAAGCGCTTGGGACTCTGGAGTGGCGACATGCTTGAGAAGATTAAATACCACGACGGCTCGGTCCAGCACATCGAAGAAATTCCTCCCTCGATACGCGAGAAGTACAAGGAAGTATTTGAGATTGAGCCGCAATGGCTCATCAAGGCAGCAGCCTATCGCGGCCGCTGGATCGACCAGTCGCAGTCACTCAATATCTTCTATGGCGGCACCTCCGGACGCGTACTTTCGGATATCTATCAGTACGCCTGGAGCTTGGGGCTGAAGACTACCTACTACCTGCGCACGCTTGGCGCATCGAGAATTGAGAAGGCGACCGTTAATTTGGCCAAATTTGGCGGTACAAGCCGCAATGAGACCTCGGTAGCCTCAAACGCGGGCTCTGTACCATCTGCAGTCGTAATAGAAGAAACCGTGGCCGTAATCGCCCCAGAAAGGCGTGATGCTATAATGGATACGTATTCCTCGCCCTTATATATGAAAGAAGAGGTAGCCAAACGTCAAATAACCGCAGTAGCGCAGCAAACCGTATACACAACCGTCGCACAATCGACTCCGGCGATGCCTGTTGTTAAAACTCCACCGCCGATAACTTCAACCGGTATTCCAAAATTTGGTGATCAAGGCGCAAAAGAAATTGCTGCAACACGACCTAAAATCGAAATACTTAGCGAACCGTGTGAATCTTGTTCTGCTTAACAATATTCATCCAGAGTCTTCGTGGGGCGAAAGTTGTAGCGCGTAACAAAAAGGAAAGCCCCCGCAGCTCATCGCTGCGGGGCGTTTTGACTCGCTTATACATTGAAAATGTTCTATGACGCTTCCGCAAACGGTGGGATGGCGGCGCTTTCTGGCTGCACTACTGTCGGCGGCAGTTTTTTTCGCAGCATATCCCATACATCTCGAATATGTACCGCAGTTACGGGCAGATAGCGCCTCCACGGTCGCTCAGTACATGCGTGGCATGTTATGAAGTCTCGGGATTGAAAATCGACTTCAAAATAGGACTCGCTCGCCTGCTTTACCATCGCACACGCAAGGCTCTCTGTCATAGCAGCAACTGAGTCGAAAATTAATTCAGAGCTTTGGTTTGAGCGCCGGTAGCCGAACTCTATTTTCCCGTCCTGGTATTCAACTCTAAATACGAGAAAGGTAACCGTTTCCATGATTCTTTTCCTTTGAAAAGGTGTGGATTCCTAATGCTTAATACGTTTAAACACCACAATTGACAATACCAAAGAAAAACCCCGCAGCTCATCGCTGCGGGGAAATTATTGTCATTTCAACAGTTCCTTGGCCAGTTCAGCACCCGGAACCGAAGCAAGAGCAAGAATTATTGCCACGTGCACCAGGATCAAGGCGAGGAACCAAAATGTGTACCAAACCTTGTCTTTAATCCTCATCCACTCGTAGTTTTCAATTGGCATGATGTGCACATTTCTTAGCCACCATACTTGCTTGACTCCAGAAATAGCACCTCTGATCACTGTCGCTGGATAGTAATATGCTCCATGCCTACTAGCTGCCGTGCTTGTGGCAACATCAGCAAAAGCAGCAATTGCCACGCCCGCTGTCATCAAGATGAGATAGACGAGTTCAGTTTTGCTAACACCACTTATGTATCTCTCGTATTCATCTGACTGCATCCAGCGATACCAGAAGAATCCAAGGAATACACCGAAGACAGCGCCAACAACTCTGGCGCCGCTACGCAAAAAGTCGGCAACCAAGTTCTTAACTCCAAATTCGCGTGCTAGCTCGTAAAGACCAATAAGCGCCATCCACGCGAGCAGCAAAAACCCCGCCGTAACTCCAAGCACTGCTGTCGCCAATGAGATGACCACAACGAGTACAAGTGAGAGTCCAACTTTCCTCGAATAAAAGAGAGCCTTGAGAATTCTACCCCCATCAAGCGGATGAATAGGCAGCAAATTCACGAGGTTTATGAACGTCGTGAACCCAGCAATTGCAGCCCATAAGGCATTTCCAGTCATCCAATAGCAAAGCAGCAGCGGCAACACAAAGCCAACGAGACCAAATATTGGCCCCATTATGGCGATGTACGCTTCGTTGCGAGCACTGCCGAAATTTTCATCGGCAACTGCTACTGCGCCAAATCCTGGGATAAAAAACATTCCCTTGGTTTTGATTCCACAGCGCTTCATAGCCCATAGATGTCCGTACTCGTGTATTGCGATAAACACCACAAGTGCGACACCCATTTGCCAGGTGAAGAGATAGGCATAGAGGCCAACACTGCCGGCAAGTCCAGCACCCTTGATACCTACAAGAGATTTTGCGACGCCCCAGAGGGCATCCGCCAATTTGTAGAGAATCGGAAGGATTTTTGGGACTAGTTTTGCAAAGAGGACGATGAAACCTACGTATGAATTGCGCATGTGCCCTCCGCACGTTGAGAAAGACCGTTCCTAGTTGCAGAATAACACCAAAATATCAAATAGTCAATATATAAGAAAAGCCCCGATCGCGTATCGGGGCATGGAAGTATTGTGGAACCATTCAAGCTGCTGCGTTTCGCAAGACTGGAAGTTCGCGCACAGTTGCTAATTGCGCGGCATGTATAGCTCTGATGAATGTCATGGGCCCTCCGCGTGGTTTAAACATAAGCCGAGAGACCCACCTATCGTTGCCTTTGTAGGCTCTACCTTTATATATAGTTATTATCCTCTCATGCCAATATGCAGCTGGATCATTAACAAAGGCACTAGGATGCTCACCGCAGCAAAAGATTGGGTCGTCAAATTCAATGGTTGAACCGTATGGCATACGAATGCCGACTTCTGGGTCATCAGCCAAAACGAAAAATCGCCGGGTTTCTTCACTACACGCAACTACAATACGGTCTCCCGGTTGTGCTCTGCGCCAATATTTAATACGGCGAACTGGGTAAACTCTTTTCCCTTGCGAATAGTTTCCCCACTCCAATTCAAGGTCCTCTTCTGTCATTTTCTCCTCCAAAGAACTTCATCACTAAATTACATATATATTGCAAGCTTGTCAAGACCAAAGTAAAATCCCGCAGCTCATCGCTGCGGGGGTTGTGTTTTGTTATTGTGACTCGCTGTACTCTACGAGTACGCTAATCGCAACACCGTCGCCTCCAATAGACGCCATTCGATGAACAGGAGTTTCGACCTGCTGGTAGTTGAACTTTCCTTTCCATTCGTTGATTTGCTTTTCAAGCGACGCAACGCTTTCTGAAATGTTTGCCCTATCTATTACCTGAACAAACAGCTTAACTTTAGTCATCTCCACCTCCTTGAGAATCCTCAAACATTATACACCCAAACTCCTATTTTGTCAATCCCCTATACAGTAGACTAAATAAAGCGCTTACTACCCTTTCCCCATTGCCCCGGTACCTCTACCATTGGTAAAATGACTCTCACGCATGGCAATCATCAACGGCGCGTCAACGACTGACCCGAACAAAATACTTCCGATGAAATATCCGTGGGCACGCTCGCACTACAAAAAAGGTGTGGCGAATAACTGGGTGCCTGAAGAAGTTTCGATGCAGCAGGATGTAGAGCTCTGGAAAAAACCAGGCGCACTCTCTGAGGACGAGCGCCGCATGATTATGTGGAACTTGGGCTTCTTCTCGACCGCCGAGTCGCTTACTGCAAACAACCTCGTGCTCGCGATTTATAGGCACATCACCAACCCTGAATCGCGCCAATATCTCCTTCGTCAAGCATACGAAGAGGCGGTTCACACTGATACATTCATCTACTGTTGCGATACGCTAGGGCTCAATCCTGATGACGTGTACAACATGTACCTGACGATTCCTTCGATTAAGGAGAAGGATGAGTTTGTGGTAGACATCACAAAATCAGTATTTGATCCTAATTTTACAACACAAGGCAACGAAAACATACAAAAGTTCGTGCACGATCTCGTGGGCTTCTACGTCATTATGGAAGGCATCTTTTTCTACGCTGGATTTGCCATGATGCTCTCTATGCTGCGCAAAAACCGCATGGTAGGCGTGGGCGAGCAATTCCAATTTATACTCCGAGACGAATCGGTCCACCTTGCGTTCGGCTCTGATCTCATTAACACGATTGTTGCTGAAAACCCTTCTATTTGGACAGCCGAATTCAAACAGACGCTTGTAGACAACATTAAGCGCGGCGTTGAACTTGAAAAGAAGTATGCAGACGACGCTCTCCCACGCGGGATTCTTGGTCTATCACCACAGTCAGTTAAACAATATGTTGAGCATGTTGCGGACCGCCGCCTTGAGCGCATCGGGCTCGCTCGCCAGTATCACGTCGATAACCCGTTCCCATGGATGTCTGAAATCATGGACCTTCCCAAAGAGAAAAATTTCTTCGAAACACGCGTCACCGAATACAAGACCGGAGAGCTCGATTGGTAGCCGCTTAGTGGCTCAAAATAAGTTCAAAAATCGCTCATGAATTAATTCATGATATTTTTTTGTTGTTTCGCTTTGACATGAAGGATTCATAGGAATAGAAATGAGGTATGCCTGAACAAAATGAGCCGAATGTAGAAATTGACTCACCAGTCTATGAGCTAACAAATGCACACATTCGTTTTACCGAGGATGACTTCCTCGTGTGGTTCACCTCAGGCCGCACCGGCCGTCAGTATCATATGACGCCGCGGCACGCAAAGCGCCTCTTTATGTTGTTCAAGAAAAATATTCAGGACTACGAAAAGCGCTACGGCGAGCTCACCACCCGTCTCCCGGATATTCCCGACAAGACAAAGAAACCCGAGGGCCGACTTATTGGCTTTAGACCTTAATAATTAATTATTATCGCAATGACTTATCTACTTCGTATTCTCCAACCTTTGTTCTTAGGATATGTAACGCTAAGGCCGGGACGCCTAGCTCTGTGCCCAGTCCGTGTGCGATAGAGCGCGCATACGTCCCGCTTGAGCAGGAGATTTTAATCGTCGCACATGGGAAGAAGCGCTCACCTTCTGCGCGCAATCTCCTCCTCCAAAGGCGCAATATCTCGTCTTGCCTAAAATCACCTTGTACACGCTCGACATTATCTTCAATGTAGCTATAGAGAGTCGCTTCATCGAGGCGATACATATTGATGAGCTCAATGTCATAGACAATGACGCTGCGCGTTGGAAGGACTATTGCTGAAAGCGTTCCGCCGCGCGCCCACTCAAATAGAGGCTTCCCTTCTACCGTCTTTGATGAGAACGGCGGGTAATCTTGTGGCAAATTTCCTCGAAATTCGTTGAGTGATTTTCTGACGATTGTTGGTGTGAGCTCAGAGGGATCGCCTATGTCCATAACGCGTCCCAAAATATCGTACGTATCAGTTGAGAAGCCGAAAAGTATATCGACAACGTATTCCTTTGACATGTCGAGATATACCTCTCTGCGTTTGTTTGCAGAACCCACAAGGCACAAGAGAACACCTTCGGCCATTGGATCAAGGCGACCAGCATAAGATAGGACTTCATGCGCGTAGTAAGGCTTTTGGATACGTAAACGCTCCAGACGTTCACGTGGTGTCTCTCCCATTTGCTTGTAGAGATTGACGACTTCTCCAGACATGTTCTGTGCGGCTGACATTTCTGCTACACTACACGATAAATACTATATGAGCAAAATTCCAGTTGAGCCGTATAAGGGAGTAAGAGACTTTTATCCCGAGGACCAGGCATTTCTAAACTATCTTTTTTCAACAATCCGTTCATTTGTCGAAAAAGTAGGCTACGTCGAGTACCACGCATCGGTTTTGGAGCCAGCGGAACTCTACCGCGGTAAAACAAGCGAAGAAATCGTTAATGAACAAGGCTATATTTTCACTGACCGCGGTGGCCGAGAGGTAATGTTGCGCCCCGAAATGACGCCTACAGTCGCTCGCATGGTCGCCGCAAAACGCAGAGAACTGGGTTTCCCGCTTCGTTTATATTCAATCCCGAATGTATTCCGCTATGAGCGGCCCCAGCGCGGTCGGGTACGCGAGCACTGGCAGCTTAATGTCGATCTATTCGGCTCTGCTTCTCCCGCCGCGGATGCAGAGGTAATCGGTGTGGCCTATGGTCTTATGACTGCGCTCGGCGCAAAAGAAGACGACTTCGTCATAAAAGTTGGCAGCCGCACATACTTAGATGAAATTACGCAAGAATACAATTTGACCGAGGGAGAGAAGACAACACTTCTGGGGCTTCTCGACAGAAAAGCAAAAATGTCTGAAAACGAATTCGACGAACAGCTCAAAGTCCTCAATATTCCCAAGGAACGGCTCTCAGAAAGCGAACCGCCTGGCGACATCGCAAAAATGATTTCAGATTTTAAGGACTCAGGCATCAAAAATGTAGTCTACGCACCAGAAATTGTGCGCGGTTTCAATTACTACACGGGAATGGTGTTTGAGGTATTCGATACGCATCCTTCAAATAACCGTGCAGTTATGGGAGGCGGACGTTACGATAATCTTCTTGCTATGTTTGGTGACGAGCGCATCCCGACAGTTGGTTTTGCAATGGGAGATGTAACCATTCGTGATTTTCTTGAAGTGCGAGGTCTCCTTCCCGCGTATAAGCCGCCCACACATGTCTACCTCGCCACCCCGAGCCCTGAACTGGCGATCAAGGTCCAGACGCTTGCTGCAGAGCTGCGAAGCTACGGAGTAAACGTCGCTATAGATTTTGGTGAAAGAAAGCTAGGCGACCAGATAAAGAACGCCGCAAAGCACAAAATTCCGTACACTATAGTTGTTGGTGAGGATGAGCTTCAAAACGGCGAATACAAAATAAAAAACCTCGATACCGGTGAGGAAATAGTGGCAAAAAAAGAAGAGATCGCCAAGCACGTGAAGCCGTCGCTCTAATAGTATATTCTGTACGGACATATGCGCCGAATTACCTTTGACATTGAAACTGTGGGCGATTTCACCGGTAACGCCGATTTCTCAAATCAGGAACTCACTATCGTCGGTATTCACGATTCGCAAACCAACGAGTATTTGAGTTTCCTTAAGGAAGAGCTGCCGCAGCTCTGGCCAATTCTTGAGCGCGCGGATCTTCTCATAGGCTACAATTCGGACCATTTTGACATACCTATTCTCAACCGGTACTACACGGGCGACCTTACAAAGATAAAAAGCGTCGACCTCCTTAAGGAAGTAAAAAATGCCCTTGGGCGCCGGTTGCGCCTCGATAATCTCGCAGAAGCAACGCTTGGGAAAGGAAAGATCGCTGACGGTATTGAGGCGCAAAAATGGTGGACTACGGGCGAAATTGAAAAGGTGCGCGAATATTGTCTAGACGACGTGCGCATTACCAAAGAGCTTTACGATCATGCCAAAAAGCACGGAATCTTGAAGTATCGCGATTATGATGGGGTGCGCGACATTAAAGTCGACACTTCAAAATGGGAAGAAGTGGATGGTACCGCGATGACGCACACGTTGCCGTTTTAATATCACAAAAATTATAGGCCGAATCGCTACTGCGATCCGGCCTGGACTATGTCGTTTACGTCTCCTACCCAATACATATTTCTCGGGTCACTAGGAATTTCAATCCTTTTATTCTTCTCATCAATTGAGATTGGAAATACTTTCTGCAGAATAATTGGTAGGGCATTTTTCTCGATGTACTTGCCCATAATCGCCTTGGCTTCAGAGTCAGTTGCAAGCGCCGGGCACGTGAGAAGATATAGCTTCTGGGACGATTCCAATCTGAGCACTTTCCTCAAGTCGCTCTCACTCTCTTCCTTGAAAAATATATCGACGGCGCATCCATCTATAACCTGAGAGTCGAATCGCTCCCCCTCGTCAGCGTATGTAGACTGACTCATTGCCGCCAGCGCAGCAACCGTAACAAAGAACTTCCGCATCTGCATCTCCTGTCAATCGGAAAACCACAAATATAATACCTTAAAACACCTGATTGGTCAATGAATACGGAGTGCGAATCCGATGCTAAAATGAGAAAAATTAAATAAGAATTATGAAAAGCCAATATATTTTGCCAGTCACGATCGTCGTTGCAGGAGCGCTCATTGCAGGCGCTGTATTTCTAGTTGGTCAGTCAGGTACACCGTCCGGAAATAATAATTCCACGCAAGTAGACGCGCGCCCCTACGACCCGGCAATAGACCATATCCTCGGTAACCCTAACGCACAGGTAAAAATCGTTGAGTACATGGATCTTGAGTGCCCGCACTGCAAGACGTTCCAGACGACACTCCACCAAATTATGGATTACTACGGTACTTCAGGCAAAGTCGCATGGATATCGCGCCCCTTCCCGCTCGCCCAAATCCACTCAAAGGCGCCCCAGGAAGCGCATGCCGCGGAGTGTGCGGCTGAACAAGGCGGTGATGCAGCGTACTTTAGATTTATCGATAAGGTATTTGAAGTAACGCCTTCAAGCAATGGTCTTGATCTTAACCAACTCCCGGTCATTGCGGGAGAAGTAGGTCTAGATGTAAATGCATTCAATGCCTGCCAATCAAGTAACAAATATGCGAAGAAAATTGCCGATTCTTATGCCGAAGCAATTAAACTTGGCGCACAAGGCACACCATTTACACTCCTCATGGTTGGTGAAGAGGCGGTAACACTTCCGGGCAACCAGCCGTACGACTCAATGCGCGCAGCAATCGATGCAGTTCTTGGCGGTACACCTCCGGCCGGGAATACTGTTCCAAATACAACTACTCAATAAAAATTAATCACAATCGATGAGTTACGAGGCGCGAACGAGAAGCGGACCAAGCAATAGGCCGCCTATTGTGAGGGAGCATCGCAGTTCGCAACAAAGTAAATCGCGAATGTGGTTAATTTTTCTGCTCGACTAACCCGAGACGATAAATATCGAAGGAATTCTCTCCTTCGAGCATGTCCGATGGATTGGGAAGATAAATTCTGCGACGCGCAATTTCTATGGTCGCATCCTTGATGAGCCGATGGAAGAGCTTAAATTCTTCATCGAATTCCGCAAAGTTAATGACATATTTACGCAGCTGCGAGCGGCCATCAGCATTTCTCGATTTTTTGACTTCATGCACAATAAACCGACGCACGGGACGGCTGTAGATTTGGCTCACTGTGTAATAATTAAAAATCGCCTGAATGACAAAGAGCGACTTGTCTTTGCCATATTTGCTGAATGAATCTACGAACTTAAAATCGACTACGTCGAGCGCTTCTTTTTCGAATTTTGAGACTACGACAAGGTCTGAGACTGCTTTAAGCGGGAGCGGCAGGCCTTTTACCTTAACGACCCCCTTCACTTCAACGCCTACCACATCGTATTTTGGCGGTCGCTTTAAGAAAAACCATACGCTGCGCAAGTATTCTCGCTCCATAGCATCGCGCTTCTTTTTCTTGGCGCGCTTCGAGGCCGCTTTGCCAAAATTGATTTCGAAATCAGGTACATTTCGTAAAAACGCGAGTCCCATTTCAACCGCACCTTCCTTTGAAATACCCCCGTAGAAATTCTGGAGCGCTACATGCGCAGCGCGACCAACGACGGAGGACATAGTGTAGGGAGTGTCGTACACGAGCTCAACATAGCGCTTGTACCACGCTAAGGGGTTCCTCAAAAAAGTCATGAGCGACGAGTGACTCCAGTGCTGAATGGGAAGCTTCGTTGCCATGCGCAAAATATAGCACGAGACCCCTCAATAAAAATGAAGCCCCGATCGCGATGATCGGGGCCTCGTAATTACGCTGCCGCAGCTGTTTGTACCTCGGAGACTTCACTGACCTCCCAGCCATTGCTGCCTTCGCGTGCCATGAGAGGAATAACCGTCTCAAATAGCTTCCATGAACGAACAGTTTCAGCCATTTGCTGAATGTCGCTCAAGTGTGTTTGGTCGGAAACATTATTTCCAGCACACTGACTATGTCCCACCACAACCGCATGGCGCGATCCATGACCGCCTGTAGATACCTTCGCCTTGAAAATAATCCAATCAAAAATATTGCCTGGTTGCTCAGGCGCAACTTTCTTGCCGACAAGAATTCCATCCATTCCCGGTTCCGTTATCATGTCGACAAATTCGACGCTGAATTTTTTTCTCGCGTAGTTTGTTACTGCCTCTTGGCAGCGTCCATCCATACAGTTGAATGCAGTTGCAAAAGTTTTATTCCCTGCTGTCATGTTCCACCGTTTTTTGTGAATTTCCAATTACACACCTGGTACCGCCCCAGAGGAGTATAAACCTGGAGTACTCACTTTGCAATTATCTAATAACTTCTCAGCCGCTTCGCCTTCTCATGGCTGCGGATGCGCTCTAGTGCTTTTGCTTCAATTTGGCGGATGCGCTCGCGGGTCACGCCGAATTTCTTTCCTACCTCTTCAAGTGTGTGGTAAATACCATCTTCAAGCCCATGGCGCAGTTTCAAAATTTCGCGCTCCTTAGGAGATAGCTCATCAAGAATTTCGCGCAACTGGTCTGCCAAGATGCGGCGCGCAACTTCCTGGTCAGGCGATAGAATCTTATCGTCTTTGATGAAATCACCAAGCACCGATTTTCCTTCATCTCCCTCGTCTGAGCCTACAGGGCTCTCAAGCGAGACAGTGTCTTGGTCAATTTTTTCAATCTGATAGACTTTTTCGACGTCTATGTTCATCTC
>DASPJS010000014.1:0-2156 GCA_035628495.1 Minisyncoccota bacterium | reverse complement strand
ACATTTTTTACATGCTTATCTTCAAACATGCTCAGCGTCATGCCTTTCGCTGCCGCTCCCATTTGGCTCAGTATATCTTTGCCTTGTGATATATCTCCGCCTAAGCGTTCTACGCAACCACGCACCATTTCTGCATGGCGTCGCGTTTCCTCAAGGTGCTCCTTGATGCGCTCTTGCATCAAGGGCTGCCCCTCCGTGTCTTCGACCTGCTTTTCTAGCACTTTAATGAGGCCCTCCTCCATGGCATGAGCATCATTCAACCAAGCAATATAGGTATCCTTTTGCTTTTCGTTTGCTGTTAGCATAACGGATTAAGTCTAAATAAAAAGGCGTAAATATGAGGTGAATAAGCGCGACAATTAATTTTTCTCAATCGACACGAAAATTTCATACGTGGGAGCATATACTGTTTGTAGTGAGTACGGTTGGATCTATCCAGAGAGAGGTTACTCACGAAAAAAGATCGGGTTCAAACTAAAGAGCAGAGCCGCCATGGTGGCGGCTTCTTTTTTATTAAAAACGAAACCCCACGCTCAACTTAACGTGAGCGCGGGGTGGAATCTTACAATTGGTCTTCTGGATTGGGTGGAAGGACACACTTCCACTCGAACTGTGCATCCGACAAATCGAGTGCCATATCGTAGATAAACGCTCGTTGGTACTCTTTCGGCCCAACCATGTCGGCCGCGCCATTAGCCTTTAGTGTAAGTCCGGGATACTTCTCTGCAGTCTTTTGTGCTCGCTCGCTGGCGTAGTCATAGGCAAACCAGTCAAAGCTTTTTTCGTCGATGCGCGCAAAAAATATTGCCTGCGTCCCAGGCTGATCTTTGTCTGGAATCACCAGCGCATAGATCTTGCCGGTCGGATCATCTCGCAGATGGTGGAAGGCAATAACATTCGAGGATTTATCGCCGCCCTCGTCGCTCACGTACAAATATTTGCCGTGAGTTGGCACTTCAATAATGCTGAGCGTTTCAGTTTGCGGTTCATTTCCCGATTCAACAGGGCCCGCAAAGGTGCAAACCCCATCCCCTTCTGGATAAGGAATCTTATCTCCCCCATCCGCCGAGAATATGTTGTCCGCAGTCCCCAAACATCCCGCTAATAAGAACATCGGAAGAATTGAAAGCAAACGAGCAAAGCGCACCATAGTACCTCCTGTGGTTGCCTGGTTTAAACAACAAAGCTGGGAGCAGTGTACGAGAAAACGCCTCTATTCGCAATACTAAAACAGCAGCATACCTCTGCTCGCGGAATAACTGATGAGTGTCACGATGGTTATATTTGCTGCAAGCAAAACAGGAGCAACTCGCAGATAGGAAATCGAGGAGAGCGCTAGTGCACCGATAAGAATGTCATCGGGAAATGGCGTTAGCCCAGAATATACAAACACAACGATCCACACTGCCCACAGCGGCAGCTTCTTTATGATTTTTGTAAGCTCTTCGATTCTTCTCTCCCAACGGTCAGGAAGCGCACGTTTTCCATGCAAGACTAAAAAATAGAATATGGAGTTACTCAAAAAAGCGCCGCTCCCTCCTGCAAGCCCAAGTATGAGTGGCACGGCACCGCCTGCCGCAAACGTGGCGATAGATAAATAAAAGGAACTGCTTGTAAATGTTGAGATACCTGTAAAGGCTGCCAGCAAGAATGCGGCAAAATATGTATTTTCTACACCAATATAGGTAACTATTGCTTCTGACGGAATTAAAAGAAGCACGACAGACCACACAGCCACAAAGAGAAGCAGGTACAAAAAGAATGCATGCCTGCGCGCCCACGCGAAACCAGATTGCATAACTTAATTGTACACTCAGTGGTGCTGTGATAGTGTCAGGCCAGAAAGGGTCGAATATCTCCTCCCTTATTTTTGTTGGCTGAAAGGAAAAGCCGTGAATAGCGAAAAGAAGCTGAGCTTGACAAGACTCGCTCAAGGCGTCGTACTTGGCGCCGTGGCCACCCTAATTATCGGTTTTGCGTGGGGCGGCTGGTACACCACAAGTTCGGCAGAGACTTTGGCAAAAAACGAAGCCAGAGCCGAAGTTGTGAGGGTGCTTGCACCTATCTGCTTATCGCAATTTGATGCGAAACCAGAAGCGGTAATGATCAAAGCCGATCTTGGAAGCAAAAGCGCGTATCAACTGAAAAGCGACCTC
>DASPJS010000013.1:0-23801 GCA_035628495.1 Minisyncoccota bacterium | reverse complement strand
TTCTGAGTATCTTACTTCTTGTTAGCATCTTCGTTCCAGGCTACTTGCTTGGAAAGATTTTGCTAGCAGTCGTGGTCGCTCTGCTTTGGGCACTGGTAGTGATGTTCCCATCGTCACTAGTAGTTACTTCTAGTACAGGAGTAGCACGCGCGGCTGTTATGCAGCCGACCATCGCACAATGCAACCAGGTGTATGAGCATAAAAGACTCCGCCCTGGTGTAATGCACGACATCAACTTGTTCCGTTGTGAGCAAGTGCGAATCAAGATGGAGAGTGGCTGTGCTGACCTATACGGCTATGTGGAAAACAAGAAGACGTACCTTGGCAAAACATGTGCAGGCCAGGCTACCAGTGTTCGAAAAGGACTGGTTGTCGTGGCATGCAGTCAAACGGAAGCAGTTATTAGGCTTCTGTATTGTCACAAGGATGCCGAAGGCAACAGCATGAAGAGTTGCTCAGCATAGATCTTTGCACGAACGCGGCACATCAGAAATGATGTGCCGCTTTTTTCTTTTTTATTTTTTGGTTAGGGCAAGAACTGCGTTGCTTCTGGCCCAATAGTATTTGCAATCAATCGCAAAATGCCAAACGCTGCAAACATGATAAACATACCGATAATGCCCCAGAGCATGTGTCGCTTGCCGTCATTTTTTCCCTCGGCATCGGTCGAAAGCCCCCACATAAATTCAACGAGTCCCCAAATAAATACCACGAGACCCGCAGCAAAAATGAGCGCAATGATCGGATTAATAATTACGTCAACCACGCATCCAATCAGAGCTTCGGCGTTTTGAGAACAGCTATTCATTTTTTAGTCAGACTAGTTGTCGTACTGCGGAACTTGCGGTGCAGGAATTGCGCCGCCAGCTTGAATACCGAGCGTGTTTTGAGCTAGACGAATGATGCCCCAGACCGAGACCATGATAAAAAGTGCGACAAGCCCCGCAATCATCACCTGCCTTCCCGTTGCAGGGTCCTTCTTGAAGATGTACACGATAAGACCCCAGAAGAAAACAACAAGTGCCAGCGCGATGAGCACTGGAATGAGCATGTTGAGCGTGTTACCTGCAAAAATGATGAGGCTCTGTAAATTATTTCCTGGCATAAAAAATTCTAAATTTGTATGGATTCACTGTAACAAGTGCACTGCCCGCCACAAGGAAGGACGTGTGGATTACTAGAGGAAGGTGCGCTCAAGCATCTCAAGAATTCCCCAAATCGAAAAGAGAACAAACAGTGCTACTAAGCCCCACACTATCGCAGTGCGCTCGGCGGCGAGGCCTTTGGAGTCGCGGGCTTTGTATATATACCTAACTCCAGACCACATAAAAAGCGCGAGAGCGAGTGCTGCGAGAAATGGAACAATAAGATCAAGGATACTGATGAGGTAGAGGACAAGGTCCTTAAATGTTGAGCCGCTTGATACCATTTTAACAAGAGTTTAGTCCCTGCACGCCGAGATCTCGAAGTGTATTAATGATGACATTTGCAATGAGCGACGCGCCAACAAAGATTGCGATACCGATTATGACATTTAAGAAATTGCGCCGCGCATCCGCAATCGCCTGCGGTTTGCCTTGCGCAACTACGAATTTAAATCCAGCCCACACAATAAACAAGATCGCAATCGGGATACCAATAAGTATTACGACTTCAAGAAGTTTCAAAATGAGTGAACAAAAACTATTTACCGAGAGTGGATTCTCTAGCCTGTGAACTCGATCGAGGCGATCACCTCTTTGCCCGGTCGTAATGACGGTATCTGAATTGTCATCACCTATAAAGGTAGTGTCCGATGTATCATTGCTCGTGCCTGTTTGTGCAGTAACTAAAAGCGGCAGCAGTACTATGGACCACACGACAAGAACGCCGACTACTTCCTTATATAGTAAAAGTTTTTTCATTGCACTGTACTACCTTGGAAAAAGATCCTGAAGACTGCGCGATCCCTCGTTTATTGCCGCGGCCGGCGTAAGTGCGCCGCTTACGACGGATTCTATCATGCTGCGGAAGATTTGATCGGTCTCTCTGGGGCTTGGGTCAAGCCAGCCGCGCGAAATGAGCGCAGAATTTACAAAGGCTCCTGCTACTGCGTCACCGCTTGTGTCCACGCTTACGTCCCGTCGCACCGGCGGAAGCGACAGTGCGCCTGAAATTAGGCTAATGCCGCTCTTGCTGGTCAGGCTCTGCGCAGCCATAAGAGCGCCTTGAATGTTATTTGAGCTTTTTGGTATCGCGAGTCCAATGAGGTACCCATATACAACTCGTGTGTTGTTGCCTTCAATCTGAGGTACCACCGCAGCCGCGAACCTGAGATTTGGATTGCGCGCTTTGATCGCAGAATATTCGCTCGCAAATCCGAAATACACGCCAAGGTCCCCTGCAGTGAACATTGTAAGCGCATCGGGAAGCGCGCGATTCCAGGAATAGCTCGTTTTAGTGGGGTTAGCGAACTCAGTGTAGAAGCGCAGCGCGGACTCAGCGGGATTAGTGACGCTTCCCTGCGGAGACGCGCCAAACACTACCTCTGGTTCGCCGCTCGCTGCGCGTACGGCGATATTGTCACCTGCCTGCATAAAGAGAGTCGCGAGCATTTCTTTAGCCGTCCCAATATTGCGCCACTCGCCAAGCGCCACAGCGCTACGGGTCACACTAGAGCGCGCGTCAAGCGATGTGATTTTTGGTGCGATAGTTAGGAGTTCGTTCCAATATTTAGGCGGCGATGCAATACCCGCAGATGCAAAAAGATCTCTGTTCCAGTACATGACGACAGGATCAACAACAAACGGAAGCGCGAGTTCGCCCTGTGGCGTCAAAAAGATTTGCGCTTCGTCTATATACGTCGCTAGGAAACTACCCTGTGCGATAACGCTATATGGAATCGTGACAATTTTGTCTGAAAACGAAAGAAGGTCTTCCGCTGAAATTAGCGCGAGATCTGGCCCCTGCGCTGCGGCCATGGCGTTTATGAGTTCGTCTTTATAGGTCGCTGGATCTTTTTCGATGTATCTCACCGACTCAAGCGATCGATCCTGAGCGCGAAGCGCTTCTAGCGTGCCGCGCACGATATCTTCTTCAAGTGTTCCCCAAACTTCGACGTCGCCAATGCCGCGCGGCCCGAACACACCCCCAAAAATCGCAAACACGCCTATCCCCACAAGAATGAGCGTAGAGAATATGCCCAGGACCATTATTTGAAATGCTGACATGAGTTCTCTTTATAATGCGCTCTACGATGATTTTTTGCGAACGACGAATCCCCAGTGGTATTGCCCTGCTGGCACTCGACCGATGACAGAGAAACCATGGCCCTCGAGCAACTCTCGTGCAAAGTCAGCAGATACAACGTGATGTGTATGCGGTCCGAGTCCGCCAAACGAGCCGTCCCAATCGATGATAAGTGCGCGTCCAGTTTTTTTAAGGACGCGACGAATTTCAGCAATACACTCTCCCTTATTCTCGATTGTAAATAAAATATTTGCAGCAATAACAAAGTCGAATGATTCGGCTGGAAGATTGCTACCTCCGCTCACTTCGACATCGCCATGCATTACTTCGACATTTTTTAATCCTTCTGCTCGTGCCAAATTTTGAATGCGCGGTAAAAGATCGCGGTTCATGTCGATGGCCCACACGACACCTCCTTCCCCGACTTCCCGGGCTGCGGCACGCGTAAAGAATCCTGCACCCGCGCCAAAATCCGCCACTTTCATTCCTTCGTGAATGCCCGCCATGCGTATGGCGCTACTGGGATTTAGAAAAGTACTTTCTTCCACGAATATAATTGTACAACAAAAAGAATGAGCGCCTCCTTGCGGGGCGCTCGCGAGTAAATCAAATGGATGCTCCAGGTTTAAAACAGCGGACTGTTTCTAGGTCTCCATTATTCTCAGGCTCAGGCGGTGGAGCACATAAGTGCGGCCGACCGTCAGGAGACCATGCTTCATCTGTGTCCGGATCAAAAACGTATTTAGGCACTAAGAGCCATCTGCCGTCTTCTCTTCGTTTTGCCTTCCACAGGCCCACGCGAGAATCAAATTCTGCAGCAGTAGGGTAGCAATCCTCATCGTTGCAGCAACTATCCCCGTTCTTGGTCTCCCATGTGGAATAAAAATTCTTGTGGAGCTCCACGTCCTTAGGTGGATGTCCGCCACTGGATTTGCCTTCCATATCCGCATATGCGGCCGTGGGAAGTAAAAAGGCAATCACTATAACCCCTAACCTCCTAAACACGACTGCCTCCTTTCTTCTCGGGCTAACGAGAATTCACTAGGTTTTAACCGTCCTCTCTAACCATAGTCCCGAGATTAGAAACTTGTCAACCTTTCTATAAGCCCTTGGCGAGAATAAACGAACCCCAATACGAGTAGGCCATAACGATAGCAGCAACCAAAAGAGTAACACCAATTTCGCTACCGTATGCTTTCCTCATTTTTCTGATTCTCGCCATCATATTTTTTGTACTTTAGTAACTTCTAGTGTGCCAACAATATCGTACCGTTGATGAAATTCTCCGGAAGTTAGAAGTTTTCCGGTCACCTGGATTCGCTCCTGTACGTCCCCCTGATCGGGATATGAGAAATTCTTGAGCGCATAGTGCTTACCATCGTCTGCCTTGAGTCCAATAGCGCACTCCATAGTGTGAGGACCGTCACCGCGGTGTGGAAGACACACAATAGTGCCGCGCACCATAATGTCACTTCCCATGGGCTGTGTCGGTTCTGGACTTGTGCCAGGTTCGGCAGCGCCGCTCGTTGGATCTGAGCCAGGAGCGCTGTCGATAGCATCAATGAGCTCTTTGATGGTTGCGGCGCTTTCAAGATTGTAGTTGAGTCGGGTAGTAATATTCATGAGAAGCTGCTCCATTCCCTCGTCAGATATTGCGCGGGCAGCTGAGTGGAGCTCCGGTTCTCCATTTAGATCGTATACAACCTGGCCATTTTCATATCTATAGAGACCAATAAGTGCGTCTACTTTATCAAAATCTTGTGCCGTGAGGCCTGGGAAGACGCGCATAAACATGAACGGCTCAAACCCTTCAATAGGTTGCCCAATCTCTGTAATAACTTTCGCACGCATCATCTCTGTAAATTCTACAATCGCTGCCCGTGAGACACTTCCACTGCTAGTCCTTCCGTCTTCAATAGGCTTCTCCCAAAACGCATACGTGCCCGCAGCAGCAGCAATCACGAGCCCTAATATAAGTCCGGAAAAATATTTGGGATCCATACCTAATGTGACGCATTTTATAACTCTTTCTTACACAAAAAAGTACCCGCACGATTACTCGTGCGGGCCCTAGCGCATCCATTTGTGCTTGGCCGCCAGCTCAAGCGCTTTGCGGCCCATTTCAGTGGTCTTGTCGGCATCTGCGAGACTGAGGAGTGCTACTTCTTCGATTTCGCTATCCAACTGGACTTTGAAATCTTTTAGTGAGCGAACTTTCTCTTCAAATCCTCCGGCATAGTTAAACGATCGCATGAGCGTGCCTGGAGGATATCCATCCACCTCTGCCTCCTGCGTGCCAAGATACTGCAATGAAGTCAGGTCAAGCGTAAGTCCAACTTCCTCAAGAATTTCGCGCTTCAGAGTTTCTCGATTAGTTTCTCCAATCTCACGTTTGCCGCCGAGATTTATATACTTCGTATGGCCTTTTTTACGAACCATGACCATTTTGTGGTCAATAAAGTAGAATAGAGCCACCTTATCGAATGCATATTTGCTCATAGAACACCTCCGATGGGCAGACTACCATAGCGCCACCATAAGAAAAGTCGCGGCACCTACCAGTGCCGCGACTGCCTAAAGTGGTTTAACGCCGCGATATATATCCATCATTTGTTTCAGTTCCATGGATGACGGAGGCGCGAATACCTTATCCTCGTGTCGCATACTCTCTTGATAGAGTTTATCTTTATTGTCTCGTGGTATGAGATGCCAATGGAGATGTTTGATGGCAAGCGGATTGTCTTTAATGAAAGGTCGATAGTTCTGCCGCACGTCGCATCCTTCAGCAATTTTATCGATAATGAGTTTCTGATATTTCATTATCGCTTGCACAATGATCATGTGGTCACCGAGTGGCATCTCCCATGGCACTTGAACATGGCGTCTTGGGATGATGAGAAGATGGCCCGGCATGAGCCGCGGATCGCTCAATATAACGAAGAATCTCTCACGACTTTCAATGATTCGCGAAGGATCTCTTTTCAAAATTTCACAAAACGGACAGTTAAGATCCGCCTTGATGTTCATGGCACAATCCTTTCTTTTAGATTTTCTTCCGCCGCTACACTACCACAATTGCACTATATTTTCACTGAAAGCTACAAGCACACAAAGGAAGCAATCGCGTCGCCTTGATAGAGCTTCATTACACGTACACCTTGTGTCGAGCGCGAGAGAGATGGAATTTCTGCCAAGCTCGTGCGGATTACTTGTCCTTTTTGAGAAGTAACGACAATTTCATCGGCACCAACACCCTCTTCTTTTGAAATTACACGCGCAGCGATTAAGGCTCCAGTCTTCGGCGTTACTTTGACAGTTTTGATACCCGAGCCGCCGCGTTTTTGCGTTTTGTATTCAGTCACAGGTGTTGTCTTACCGTAGCCGTTTTTCGAAACCACAAGTACTTCGAGATTTTTGCTGCCTTTAGGAATTACATCTGCGCCGACAATCGTGTCACCTGCGGCTAGTTTCATACCTCGCACTCCGCCCGCATTGCGACCCATGGCACGGATGTCACTTTCTTTAAATCGGATTGACTGCCCTTTCGCCGAAGAGAGGAATATTTCATCTCCCTTTTCCACAAGCAGTGCAGCGATAAGTTCATCACCTTTTTGAAGTTTAATCGCGATGAGCCCGCTTCTGCGTACATCTCGGAATGCAGTAGCATCAACTTTTTTAGCAGTACCGAGTTTCGTCACCATATAGAGGAACTTCTCTCCTTGTTTCTGGTCTTTGCGCACCGGCAATATTGAAGATACTTTTTCGCTATCGCCAATCGAAAGAAAGTTCACGATTGCCTTGCCTTTGGTCGAGCGCTTGCCTTCAGGAAGTTCATAGAATTTTATTTGATAGGCCTTGCCAAGATCAGAGAAGAAAAGAAGGTCTGAATGTGTCGAGGTGGTAAGAAATGTCGTGACAAAATCTTCTTCCTTCGTGTCGAGGTCAATAACACCCACGCCTCCGCGCTTTTGCTTGCGGAACTCGTCCGGATTGGTGCGCTTAATGTAGCCACCTTTGGTGAGAGTGAGCACCTGTTCTTCGTCGGCCACAAGATCTTCAACATTTATGATACCCGCAGCACCCTTCATAACTCGGGTCTGTCGTTCGTCGCCATGTTTCTTTACTGTCTCAGCAATCTCGTCCTTGATAACGCCAAGCATTTTCTTTTCAGATTTGAGAAGTGTAGCGAGCTCCTCGATGAGCGCTTGTACCTCCTTAAGTTCATCGAGTACTTTTTGGCGTTCAAGATTCGCAAGTTTCTGAAGACGCATTTCAAGAATCGCCGTCGCCTGGATGTCAGAGAATTTAAATTTGGATACGAGATTCTTATGTGCGTCGGCCACGTCTTTAGAGGCACGAATCGTCTTGATGATCTCGTCTATATGATCGAGAGCTTTCTTGAGACCGAGAAGTATGTGTTCACGTTCTTGCGCTTTCGTGAGATCAAACTGTGTGCGGCGCTTCACTACATCCTGGCGGTGCTTGATAAACTCTTCGAGAATTCCCTTGAGCGAGAGCGTTTGCGGTACGCCATCAACAAGCATCACCATGTTGAAGTGGAAACTGTCTTCAAGCGCGGTGTGTTTGTAGAGATAATTGAGAACTTTTTGCGGTTGTGCGCCTTGTTTGAGCTCGATCACGATGCGAATATCTTTTGTTGATTCGTCGCGAAGTCCTCTAATACCTTCAATTTTTTTATCTCGCACCAAATCGGCAATGTGGATGATGAGCTCCGCTTTATTTACCCGATACGGAAGCGAAGTAACAATGATTTGGAAATTTCCTTTCTTATCTTCAACAATCTCAGCGTCTCCGCGCACGACTACGCCGCCCTTACCTGTCGAGTACGCATGGAGCAGATCTTTTTTATTAAACGCGATTGCACCCGTTGGAAAATCGGGGCCAGTGATGAATTGCATCAAATCCTCAATCGTCGCTTTTGGATTATCGATGAGGTGCGTTAAGGCGTTCGAAACTTCGGTGAGGTTGTGCGGCGGTACGTTTGTTGCCATTCCTACGGCAATGCCCAAGGTGCCATTGAGAAGAATATTAGGAACTGCAGACGGAAGAACGACTGGCTCCTTGAGCGAACCATCGTAATTCGGGCGCCACTCAACTGTCTCCTTTTCAAGATCGCGCAGAAGTTCGGTTGCCATATGGGACATTTTGGCTTCCGTGTAGCGCATCGCCGCGGCATTGTCACCATCGATAGAGCCGAAGTTGCCTTGTCCGAGTATGAGCGGATAGCGCATCGCAAAATTCTGCGCCATCTTAACCATCGCATCGTAGACCGACGCGTCGCCGTGCGGGTGGAATTTACCGAGCACATCACCCACTACTGTTGCAGACTTGCGAAAGCGCGACTGGGGCGTGAGGCCGAGGCGGTGCATCGTATAGAGAATGCGTCGATGCACAGGCTTAAGTCCGTCGCGCACGTCAGGAAGAGCGCGAGCGGTAATAACCGACATCGCGTAGTCAAGGTACGCTTCACGCATCTCACTTGAAATATTTCTCGGGACTATCCCTTCGTGTTTCTTTTCTTCAGCCATAGAATATTAATTTCCAAACCAAGTGGTTGTGGCCTGCTCTATTGCCGTGAGCGTTGCGGCGGTATTTGAATCGATATACGAAGGTGCCGTTTCTGCAAATCTCACACCCAAAGTCGCAATCCATCCGACAAAAATCACTGCAGTGAACACCGTTGCTGCTTTCATTGCAAATTGGCGTCTCTCGTGCGTCGTTTTTTCTTCCTTTAATCGTTCTATATATCGCTTCATGTTAGCCTTCAAGGACCACAATCTCTCCCTCTTTTCCGTCGAGATCCTTCTTCTTCACCGTTAGCTTCTCAATCGGTTTTACATCCTCACCTGCTTCCTTGAGAAAAGATTTAAGCGCGTCTTTGCTGCCAAGTTCGCCGTAATGCATCGGAATGACCGCTTTCGGCTCCAATTGTACCGCAAGCTTGTACGCTTCTTCGTAATCAAGAACCCCGTCTCCACCAATCGGTATAAACAGAATATCAATATCATCGAGCTCTTCGTTTGCGTCATGCGGAAGCTCTGACTGGCCAAGAGCGCCGAGGAAACACAACGTCATGCCTTCGAGTGTAATACTGTAAATAGTATTGATACTCTTCTTGCCGTCGTAGTTAGATTGCGAGCCAAAGCCGCGCACATTAACGCCTCTTACCTCGTATTCACCTGGGCCATTAATTACAAACGGCTCGCGATCGCCAAAAGAGGCGTTTTCAACGCCGCTCATGTCTTCGTGATTGAGGCTCGAGAGCACAATATCAGACCCAAATTTGGGCGATTTTAGCTTGGAATCTTTGGAAGGCGGGTTGAGAGCAATTGTCAGATCTCCCTGGGAAACCTTAAAGCATTCGCCTCCCATGTAGGTTATTACCATTAACCCATTTTAGCATATTTCCCGCCTAAATTCAACACTATTTGGACAAAAAGAGACGTGCATAAATTGACTTGACGTGAAATTATAGTGAACTAATATTGCAGATAGACGTCTTAATACTGAACAGTATTGGGAAAGAACAAGTTTTTTTGAAAGGGAGACTAAAAAATGCGTGTTTCCAATGATACGGTTCTTACGTCTGTCGGTATTTGCTGTGACGATCCCGAAGATCCTGATGACATTACGGACAATGGCACCGACGGCGGTACTGCTTTGATCAAGGAGCCTTCTGACCACGAAGGATTTGGTGGTATTGATCCTGTTGAAGGTCACATGACTGTGATTTATCGCGACGACGACGAGGTGACACCCCAGCAGCGCGCAAGCACTGCGGCCTATCTTTAATACATTTGAGAGCCAATGGCGGCAGCCTCCCAAAACCTTTGCATTTGCCCCGTGGCGCTCGTAGCCCTCTCGCTTTTTCTTCCTTTTAGCGAGAGGGCTATTTTTTATTTTTCGATTGACTCTTAACGCGTACTTAATAGTGTTGGCGTTTAAATAAAATAAGTACAGTTCCAAAGTCGAAAACTTTAGCTCGGGACGGCGATTGTGCCAAGATACGAGGGCCCGAGCAGCCCCCTTGTGATACTCACCTCACAAGGGGGCACTTTGTATTTCAGTTGCGCCATAAGGACATTTCCTGTATATTGCCCATTAATAGAGTGTTTCCCACTTTATTAGCGCGAGCGGGAATAGTCTTCGATTAGAAGGACCCGCCGTACAACAATAAATACATGGCACGAAAATCCGCCACTTTGGACGTGGCTAATCAAACTATAGATACACAAGTAAACTCGCTCATGGCGGGGCTGGCGTCACGCGCGCCTGAGCCTCCGCAAGTGGGAGATATTATTGAAGGACCAGTGCTCGCGCTTGACCGCGCACGTCTCTATGTAGATCTTCCCCCATTTGGTACGGGCATAATTTTCGGACGCGAATATCTTAACGCCCGCGAAGTCATCAAGCGCATAAACGTCGGTGACCGCATTGCGGCAAAGGTAATTTCTACAACGAGCCCTGAAGGCTATATCGAGCTGTCTCTCAAAGAAGCTCGCCAGGCACTCATCTGGGCGGAAGCAGAAGATGCAGTCAAAGAGAAACGCCAGATCGAAATGGTTGTTAAAGAAGCAAACAAAGGCGGACTCATTATGGAGTGGCAAGGCATTGCTGGTTTCCTTCCTGCATCGCAGCTCAAAGCCGAGCACTACCCACGCGTCGTTGATGGTGATAAGGACAAGATTCTTGATGAGCTGCGCAAACTTGTGGGCACCAAGCTGGCTGTTTCAATAATTTCTGCAACACCAAAAGAAGGAAAACTTATTTTCTCTGAAAAAGGTCTCGATGATAAAGAGAAGCGCGAACTCATCGCAAGCTACCAGGTTGGCGACACTGTTGAAGGTGAAGTCACCGGTATGGTTGATTTCGGCGTCTTCGTAAAACTTGAAGAAGGTCTTGAAGGCCTCGTGCACATTTCTGAGATCGACTGGGGTCTTGTAGATGATCCGCGCCATTTCTTCAAAGTTGGAGACCGAGTCAAAGTAAAAATCATAGATATTAAAGACGGTAAGGTCTCTCTTTCAGTCAAACAGCTCAAGGAGAACCCATGGGTTACCGCAGCAACGAAGTACAACAAGGGCGATGCTGTTGAAGGTGTTGTCATCAAATTTAATAAGCACGGCGCACTCGCATCAATTGAGGAAGGAATTGCTGGCCTTGTCCATGTTTCTGAATTTGGAAGCGAAGACAAACTGCGCACAAACCTCGAGCTCGGAAAACGCTATCCCTTTACGATTTCTCTCTTCGAACCAAAAGACATGCGCATGGCGCTGTCTTACTCAGGAGACAGAAAGTAAAACGCTAGACAATAAAAAGAGGCCGCCGAATTCTTCGGCGGCTCTTGATTTTGCCACTATGGCTTAGCGTATTTTTTCAAATTTATCCCTTATCCTATATCCCCTTCCATGCACCAACTCGATGTTTAGCGGCTTAGCGCCAGCAAAGTAAAACTTTTTGCGCATCCTCGCCATAAATACTTTAATGATAGAGAAATCCTTGGGGACTTCTTCTTTGTCCTTATAGAGATAAATCATTATCCCTTCGTGAGTGGCCACGCACCCTCGCAGTGATTTGAGAATTAAATACTCAAAAAACTTAAATTCGCTTTTACTGAGATATATGGGCTCAGTATCAGCAAGTATCTTGTGCGTATCAAAATCTACTTCTACCTTCCCCACTGACAGCCTGCCCGTGAGCGAATTCGAAGTTGGTTGAGTGTCTGCGCGTACGCACACACTTGGAAGCAGACCATCGTGGATACGATCTCCTAACCCGAAATTATGACACCAGCAATAGATTTCAAAATTGTCGATGCCATATCTCTCTCGGATTTGGCTCAAGGAAACCATCTTTGCCATTACCGCCTTAACAACTAATTTTTTCCTTGTATTCGTCCAGTGGCCAGTGTCGAGCAGAGCAGTGAGCTCTTCAAACGACGCGTAGATAAGGTCGCCTTCACTAATTATTGGAAGAGGCTGCAACTTCTTCTCTGATATCAGCGTGTTCATGTGCTACCCCTTGTATGATTGAGAATGGACAAGCTTCTAGTAACACATAATCACACTTACTGAGGACCATCAACACAACTTCTGCACTACGCCTTAGAATTGATTTCGGTCATAGCGCGCTCAAGTCCTTCGTTCAAAATGAGATCGATCGCGTTTACAACACGCTTACAAACTTTTTTTACTTTCTCTTGCTCGGCCGGCTTGAATTTCGCAAGTACAAAATCTGGCACATCGTCTGCGTCGGGCTTTTTTATTTTGCCTGCAGGTGTTGCGGGAGAAATGCCAATGCGGATGCGGATGAAATCTTTCGTTTTCAGGGCCTTTTGAATTGAATCAACGCCTCTGTGTCCACCAGCGCTTGAACCAAAAGATATCTTTACTCGCCCCAAAGGTAGATCGATCTCGTCGTGAAGGACAATGAGCTTCTTCGCGGCAGCAATGGAACTGACAGCTTTCTTTACAGCGACGCCTGAATTATTCATGTAGAGATCTGGCGTGATGAGTACGGCCGTTTTGCCTAAATGTTTCTCAAGCGAATGAATAAAATCGCGCCCAATGTTGTGGCGCGTACCAATATAGTGAGAATCTGGGTTACCTAAGCCCGCAATTACCCATTTCATGTGGTCTAATGTAGCAGAAAACTTGCGCGAATAGTAGCGAAAGATACAATAGTGTTCATGCCACAGGAGAATCGTGAGAGTTTCTTCACTGAACTCCTGAAATTCGCTCTTATTGCGATAGTCATAGTAGTTCCGGTTCGCCTCTTTATCGCAAAACCCTTCATCGTCTCAGGAGCTTCAATGGAGCCGACATTTGATACGGGCCAATATCTTATTATTGATGAGATCTCGTATCGCTTTGACGAACCAAAACGCGGCGATGTAGTTATTTTTCGCTACCCGCGCGACCCATCGCAATACTTTATTAAGCGTGTCATTGGTTTGCCTGGTGAAAGAGTACGCGTATCACGCAATAGCGTAACTGTCACAACGCCTGAGGGTCAGACAATGGATATTTCAGAGCCCTACATAGTGCATCGCGGAAACGGAACAGAACAAAGTATCATACTCAAGGACGACGAATATTTTGTGATGGGTGACAATCGTCCTGAGAGTTCTGATTCGCGTATTTGGGGACCGCTCCCGCGAGAAAATATTATCGGACGAGCGTTCTTGCGCTTACTCCCTCTTGAAACCGCAGAAGTTTTTCCCGGCAGCACAACTAAATAATATACATGAGCCCTCGCGGTAAAACCCCAGCCTCGTTTTTAAGACACGCTGCAGATGTCGCAAGCTTTTACGGCTTTAGACCTGTCAAAGAAGTTGAGCGCGAGCATCTCTCGATGAGTGACACGAAGCCTACAAGTAGGCGAACGATGGGTAATCTATACTCATTTGCTTCTGCCGCTGCCATATGTGGTCAACGTGCCCATATGCGTCCGCAGGAACCAGTGCTCGCTTTTTATGCCACTCCGTCGCCTGCGCACACCCCGTCTACAATTCCATCGCGAGAATCGGGAGAATTTGGTCTACAGGTTGTGGGCACAGCGGAGTCTGTTGGTGAAATTGTTATACTGAAAACAATCACGACGATCGCCAGAGAATGGGGATTGACTATTGCGCGGGTACGCATCAACGCACTCGGTGACAAAGATTCACAACTGCGATTTTTACGCGAACTTTCTGTGCATATTCGCAAACACATTGAGCGTTTACCGGAAGCAGAGCGAAAGACGATACTGGGGGATCCATTTTTACTCTACCGAATGCGCGAAGATGTAGTGCGTGAGATTCTTGCGGAAGGTCCGCGCCCTATGCACTTTCTTTCCGAGCGCAGCCGTGGCCATTTCCGATCTGTTCTTGAGCATCTTGAGCACTTAGGTCTCCCCTATGAGCTTGATGATCTTTTAGCGGGAGACGAGCGAGGTCCGCACATATCCTTTGCGCTTGATTTTGACGACAGCGACACCACCGTGTTTGCTGCGATAGGAGGTCGCTTTGATGAATACTTTAAGCGCGAGACTCGCCGAAAAGATAGTTCGGGCGTTGGCGCCTCTATATTCTTTCGCAAAAAAGGCGCGGGTAGGCAGCACTTCACCATGCAACCAGTAGTGAGAAAGCCGAAAATATATTTCGCGCAGTTAGGGCTTCGCGCAAAACTCCAGGGACTCACGGTGGTCGACATGTTGCGCAGCGCCAATATTCCTGTGCTCCAATCATTCGATGCCAATCGTCTCTCGCTTCAGCTTGCGACCGCTCAGCAACTTGGCGTCTCACACCTCCTGATCATGGGTCAACGAGAAGCGCTCGATGGGACCGTCATTGTGCGCTCAACTCGCAACAGTGCCCAAAACATAATTGCCATTACAGAAGTACCCCGCTTTCTTAAAACCTTGCGCTAAATACGTTGCTGTGCTATTGTTTTTTGACCTATGGCGATAAACGCAGAGGTAACCAAGAACGAAAACGAGACGGCGGTAAATTTAATCCGCCGATTTTCAAAACGCGTACAAGGCGCTGGCCTCATTCAAAATATGAGACGTCGCCGCTATTACTCGCGCATAAAATCTCGCGAAGTACAGAAAAAGCATACGCTCAAGGTTATTAAGCGCCGCGAAGAAATCGCAGAGCTCATTAAGATGGGCAAAATAGTTGAACGAGAACCAGGCTCCCGCCGCCCTCGCCGCTAATGTCTAAAGTTTCGGTTGTTAATAAGACGCGAGGCAAAACGCCCCGCGTTCAGTGGCAAAAGCTAAAAGATACGATATTAGGATCGCGCTATGAGCTTTCTGTGGCACTGTTAACGCCGAAAGCCTCACGCGCAATCACAAAAAAGACTAAAAACAAGCATAAGGCTTCAAATGTCCTCGCCTTTCCTCTATCTCGGCTCTCAGGCGAGATTTTATTGTGTCCGAAAGCGGCAAAACCCTTTACTGTGGAATATCTTTTTATCCACGGATGCCTGCATCTTAAGGGCCTTAAACATGGTGTTACAATGAACCGCAAGGAAGCACAGCTTCTCACGCGTTTCAGGTATGCAAAAAACAGTCACCGGCATTGATATCGGTACCTACCACGTCAAAGTGGTCATTGCAGCGCGTCCTGATAATCCTCGAGACGCTCCTAAAATTTTAGGCACTGGATACGCCGAAAGTAGAGGCATGAAGCAAGGCTATATTATCTCTGTTCCTGAAGTGTCGCGCTCTGTAGCAGCCGCGGTGGCACAAGCAAGCAAAGCTGCACAAGTTAAAGTTAGACGCGCGTACGTCGGCATCGGTGGCGTGGGGATAGATGAAGCTTTCTCACGAGGAGAAACTGTAGTTGAGCGTGGAGATTCCGAAGTGACGTATCGCGACATCCCTCGCGTACTCTCTGCAGCAGAAAGCTCGCTCGCCCCCGCCGCCCTCCTCAACAGACGGATACTCCATACAATCCCGTTGCGCTACTCGCTTGATGGTGTGCGCGTCATGGGTCGCAGCCCGGTGGGTCTGAAAGGAGTACGGCTCTCGGCAGAGACGCTTTTTATCACATGCCTTGAGCGGCACGTGAGCGACATCGTTTCAGCAGTAGAAGACGCGGGCATTGAAGTCGAAGATGTTGCAGCTTCCCCGCTCGCAGCAAGTTTTGTTGCACTTTCAAAAATGCAGAAAAAAGTTGGCTGCGTACTCGCAAATATCGGCTCCGAAACTCTTTCAATAATTGTATTTGAAGATGGTATTCCGATTTCAGTGCGCGTATTTCCGGTGGGTGCCGCTGATATCACGCACGACATCGCGCTTGGTCTGAGAATCTCACCCGAAGAGGCGGAGCAGCTTAAGCACGGCAGCGTCATTGGATCTTCGTATCCGCAGAAAAAAGTCGACGACATTATCGCACGCAGAGTGCAGGACATGTTTAAACTTGTTGAGGCACAACTCAAGAAAATTGGTAAAAACGAACTCCTCCCTGCGGGCATAATTTTGACTGGCGGCGGCGGAGCGGTGCAGACTGTTTCAGATCTCGCCAAAGCAGTGCTTCGTCTTCCTGCAAAAGTAGCCTCGCTATCAGAAGGCGTGGGTTCTAAAGTTCATCTTAAAGACGGTTCCTGGGCTGTTTCTTATGGACTTACTATTTGGGGCTTCACACAGGGTGATGAGCCGGAAGCGGCAAGTAACGCTGGTTTTAAAGATGTTGCCCACAGTTTTTCTCGCTGGGCGCGAAAATTTCTGCCCTAAGAGCTCAAAACAAAAAACTTGAGACGTCAAAGTTTGCAAATTCCCTCGGAGTGGTATACTTCGTCCACTGCTCTTCTATAGCTGGGGTGCTTGGGAAGGTTAGGCGCAAAAGTAACCGCGCTAGCCATTTGCGCGCGGCTATTTTGCAGCAATGAATTTACACAAAAAACTAAAGCCATGCCGCAAGTACTTCCAGAAATAGAAACATTTGCAAGAATCCGCGTTATTGGGGTGGGAGGATCTGGCGGCAACGCGATCAACCACATGGTTGAATCGAAGATCCGCGGGGTTGATTTCGTTGCGATAAACACTGACGCGCAAGACCTGCATACTTCGCTTGCAAAGAAGAAGATTCACATGGGTAAGAACCTCACTCGAGGTCTCGGTGCCGGTATGAATCCTGAAATAGGTAAGCGCGCAGCAGAAGAAACTAAAGAGGAAATTCAAACAACGCTCAAAGGTTCTGACATGGTGTTTGTCGCATGCGGTATGGGTGGCGGCACGGGCACAGGCGCCGCACCAATCGTTGCAAAGACTGCAAAAGAATTAGGAGCTCTTACGGTTGGTGTAGTCACCAAACCGTTTTCATTTGAAGGACAGCAGCGCATTCGCCTCGCCGAAGCGGGACTTGAAGAACTTCGCAAAGAAGTTGACGCGCTCATCGTTGTTCCCAATGACCGGCTTCTCGCAACCGTATCCAAGGAGACCACGCTCAAAGCCGCATTTGCGATGTGCGACGATATACTTAAACAAGCCGTAGAAGGAATTTCAGATCTCATCACGCAACCAGGCATCATCAACGTTGATTTCGCTGACATTCGCGCAGTAATGGAAAACGCAGGATCTGCACTTATGGGTATAGGCATCGCGTCAGGGGAAAATCGAGCGCAAGCAGCTGCACACGCGGCCGTATCCTCTCCTCTTCTTGAGATTTCAATTACTGGCGCTAAGGGTGTTCTCTTTGCTATCGCAGGCAATGAAGATCTTGGAATGGTTGAAGTGCATGAAGCAGCAAAAATCATTACCGAATCAGTAGATCCGAATGCAAAGATTATCTTCGGTGCAATTAAGGATGAGAAGCTGAAGAAAGGTGAGGTACGCGTTACGGTAATCGCGACGGGCTTCCCTGCTACGGGTATTACGACATCCGCTCGCGGCACTCCACTCTTCACCACCGCTCGCGGCGAGAAAGACGAAGCGCCTATTACGTCAAAGGTCTATAGCGCAACAGCAATACCAATAAAGACTGAGACGGATCCACCCATAAAACCAAAAATTGAGGAAAAAGAAGAGGATGACTGGGGAGCTGTTCCGTCATTCCTTCGACGCCCAAAGATAAAGTAAGTTTGCCCAAAATCGCAAGCTGCTGCGTTAAGAAGCCTCTAAAGCTCGTCGCAGTATCGCAAAGTACAGCTCCTCGCTCTTTTCTCCTTGCCTTGCATCTCCTCGATTTTGAACAAACTTAATCAATTTTGGCGAAATTCAGGATAGTGCGGTACTCTTTATTGATATGTACGACCTAGCAATAATTGGAGGTGGACCCGCGGGCGTTGCGGCTGGCGTGTATGCTGCGCGAAAAAAACTAAACACAATTTTTATAGCAACATCCATTGGCGGACAAAGCATCGATTCGCCAGAAATACAAAATTGGATCGGCACACAAAAAATTTCTGGCCTAGATTTGGCAAAAGCGCTCGAGTCACATCTCAAAACGTACGCAAAAGATACAGTTGCCGTAAAGATTGGCGAAAGCGTGACTAATATCTTAAAGACTGCTAAAGGGTTCTCGATAAAAACCGACAAGGGCGAGTACGAGACAAAAGCAGTGCTTGTTGCAAGTGGAGGATCACGAAAAAAATTGGAAATTCCAGGTGCAGCCGAGTTCGAAAATAAGGGAGTGACGTACTGTGCCTCTTGCGATGGTCCGCTCTTTTCGGGCATGGACGTGGCGGTCATTGGCGGTGGTAATGCAGGTTTTGAAACCGCCCAGCAGCTCCTCGCGTATGCAAAATCAGTAACACTTGTCCACCACGGATCTGACTACAAAGCGGATCCGTCTACAGTCGAAGCAGTACTTGCCCACCCCAATATGAAGGCATATTTGGATTGCGAACCAATTGAAGTAAAAGGATCAGGCTTTGTATCAGGAATAGTAATCCAGAACCTTAAAACTAAGGAAGTGGCTGAAGTTCCTGTCATGGGCGTATTTGTTGAGATAGGCATGATCCCTGCTACGCAATTTGTTAAAGATCTTGTTGCTGTTGATGAATATAACCGTATAAAAATTGACGCGAAAAATCAAAAGACGTCACTTGAAGGTATCTGGGCCGCTGGCGATTGCACGGATGAGCTCTATCATCAAAATAACATCGCCGCTGGCGATGCAGTGAAGGCGCTCGAAGATATTTATTATTGGATCAAGGCTGCGCCTGCGAGTCCTTCTTTAACTCATGAATATCTTGCTCAAGGTGATCCAGTTTCTTGAGTATCTGATCGGTTGTTATCTGTCCCGCTTTGATAATCTCTTGCTCACTTCTCTCAACGAGTTTTTTCTCACGCTTGAAACCTGAGATGATGATGCTGTCGCCAATAAAAAAAGAAACTAGAAGCCCAGTGAGAAGCATAATCAAGACTCCAACGACTATTGAAGCGGGCCCGTAGAGCCAAGGAGCAAGCTCTGCCGTTTCCCAGGTACCTTTCCAGAAAAGGACTATGCCGACTCCGCCAATGAGCGAATACAGAACCGGGCTATGGGCAAGCTGGGCTCGTACTCTATCTTCGAGTTTGTCGAAAAAGTGGATTATCTTTCGCATTATTCTATTCTACCAGTAGCCCCGCTCATCTCGCACTCCCTGTGTATACGCCTCAATACGGCGCCTATTTGCTGGAGATAGGGTCGATGGTAGGTGATCAATGTCAAAAAGGCCTCGCTCCATTACTTCAAGATTGGGGATAAATTTCATGCCTCCTTCGAAATCTTCTGTAAATAGCACGATCACCGAGTCGCGCCTTCCCATGCGTCCTTGGTAGATTCCAACTTGTCCCCCAAAAGAATTGATGCGGTAGCCGATTTCTTCAAATACCTCTCGCACCCCGGCTTCGCGCGGCGATTCACCTTTTTTAATTCCTCCGCCCGGAAGCGTCCACACGCCGGGTGTAAACCAATGGCGCACCAATACGACGCGCCCATTACGTATGAGAATGACGCGCACCCCTGCAATATCTTTTTGGCTACCAAAGACCCGCAGAAGCCAATAGCGGGCGACATACATCAGCCATTCAAGGGCTATCGAAACATAAAAAAACGCCCTCTTGATATAGCGCATATCGTATAACGAGACTCCAACGATACTGGATTTTCGATGAATTTGCCAGCGCAAGTGTGGATTCACCAAAACGCCATGGCAAAAGATATTCTATTATTTTGTGCCGAAGTTTATTCCTGGACTACAACTCAACGAGGAATTCTTCCACGAGATTGTACGGCCGCTCATGGACCAACACTTTCCGAACCTTATGTATTCGGCAGGGCTCGTGGGTCATGGATCGGACGTTACTGGCCTCGATTCATCTTCCTCTATAGATCACGATTGGGGGCCGCACCTTCACCTTTTCTTTCCTGAGCGAAATTTCGAGAAAAATAAGCGTGCGGTTAATAGGATGCTGCGTAAACATCTACCTTATTCTTATAAAGGCTACTCGACAAACTTTGTGGAAACCGGCGGATATCTGAAACATATTCCGAAATTGAAAAAAAGAGGGCCGGTTAATCATCTATTCTTGTTTTGGACTGTTCCGTCTTTTTTTAAGCACTACCTCGGGTTTGATATCCGCAAGAAGCCGACTTACAAAGACTGGCTCACGTTCCCGCAACAAGCGCTCCTTGAGGTGACGGGCGGAAAGGTCTACCACGATGAATTAGGCCTCGAGAAAATGCGCTCCTCGTTTGATTATTTTCCCGACGATGTCTGGAAATATCTAATGACCGCACAGTGGGGCCGTATTGCAGATATTCATCAATTGCCTGCACGTACTGGTTATAGAGCCGATGAAGTGGGGTCGATGATTGCAACAGCAAAAGCAGTTCAGCATGTCGTTTTTCTCGCCTATCTCCTTGAGCGCCACTATATGCCTTATGCGAAGTGGCTCGGTATTATGTTCAGGCGACGATTGCCGATTGCATCAAAAATGTATCCACTCCTAGAAAAGATTCTTCATGAGAGAAGCTGGCGAACACGCCAAAGACTTCTTGCGCGCGCATATCAAGTACTCGGCGAAATGCATAACAAGCTCAAAATTACGCGCCCATTGTCCACTCGCATCATTCCTTTCCCCGGTCGCGGCTATCCAATTATCAAAGTAGAGCTTTTTATTAAAGCGCTAGAGAATTCAGTCAAGAATAAGCGGCTCAAAATGAAGAATTTCAAATATCCACTGGGGTCTGTTGACCAGTTTCTTGATCATGCCCGAATCAATCAAATTAATTATGTTTACCGAGAGCTTCGCGACATAATCAAGTAACCATGATTCATCGCAATATCTTACATACAATCAAACAAGATAAGCAGAACGCGAGCTTTATATACCCGTACTATCGGCGTTATTCGATCGCAGAAATTCCGTCGACGATCCTCAGCTTATTTAATATCGATTCGAAGCGACCAGCCCTCGATGAAGATATCCATGCGAGGTGGAAAAATAAATTCAAAAAAATATTATTCTTTTTTATTGACGGGCTGGGGTACGATCATTTCTTAGAAACTGAACGAACGTTGCCATTCTTTTTTAGCCTTGGAGAAAAGGGCGAAGTATATCCTCTCACTTCTGTATTCCCAAGTACCACCCCTGCCGCGCTCACAACTCTTCACACAGGTCTGACTCCGCAGGAACACGGACTACCTGAATGGACCGTATATTTTGAAGAGCTTGATCGCATAATTGAGACTATTCCCTTTCGCCCTCATTTAACGCCCCACCGTTCCGCGCTTCTCGATATGGGAGGCAGGCCAGACATGCTCTATCGTGGCACAACGCTCTATCGCCAACTTGAAGAGCACAACATAAAGCCGTATGTGTTTATTTATCACGAATATATCGATGGTCCATATTCGAATACTACGCAAAAGGGCGCGATAAAGGTTCCGTTCAAGGACGCAAAGGAATTGATGCAAAAGCTAGTAAAAACGCTTTCTGAAGAAGAAGGACGCGCATATTTTTTCATTTATTGGAATCACGTCGATGTCATCGAACATATGTTCGGGCCTCGAAGTCGCGAACATTATGAAGCACTTTCCAATATTGTGACGCTACTCGGAGAAAGCCTCGCAACACTCGACAAAAAAGTAGCGGAAGATACGCTCTTTCTTCTTTCTTCCGACCATGGCCAAGCCAGTATTGCCAATGAAGAGATTATCTACCTCAATGAATTTATTGATCTTGAAACGAGTTACCTCAAAAGCTCATCGGCGACGGTCATTCGTCCAACTGGCTCACCCCATGACGTATTTCTATACGTGTACGCGCATAAAATCGATACCGTTCTCGCAATACTGCGCGCTGAACTTGAAGGAAAGGCAGAAGTAATAACTACTCAAAATGCCCTGTATCGAGGACTCTTTGGTTACAATGAACCGTCGCAGCGCTTTATTAAAAGAATCGGCGACATACTTATTCTCCCCTACGAGGGTTATCACGTGTGGTATAGACATCTGCCGGACGCTCACTTTGGTCAACGCGGCATCCACGGCGGATTATCCCAGCAGGAGATGATCGTGCCCTTTGCTATTTCACCGCTCGATAAAGTAATCAACTAGAAATATCTTTCGGCTCTTGAATGTATCACAAGTAAAATTTGGTATTATTCGTTCAGATGATATCGGAGATATGCTATGCAACCTCTGGAAAAACTTGCGAGGTATCTAGCACAAGGCTATGTACTTCATGGCTCAAAAAGTCGTCTGGAGATTCTTAAACCTCATCTTGCTGAAAATCTCAGCGATCGACCGGAACTAAACCGATTGGCGGTTTACGCAACAAACGACGTTAGAATCGCGCTTATATTTGCGACAATGAAATTAGATCCTGCTAATGGTTCTGCAAGCTTACGAATATGGGGAGATAAACCGCTTATTGCACAGGGCTCAAATGCGCCAATCACATCCGGATTCGTGCAAATAGTATCTCGAGTTCATTTCAAACAAATTAATAATGGCAGTACGTTCACTTCTTCTGTGCCTGTAGTACCAATCGATATGGTTGAAGTCGAACCGTCTATTCTTGAAAATCTCGAGCAATTCAAAATAGTGCCATCGACACACTACTGAGAGACTTCAAAAAATGAGGTCTCTTTTTACTTTGACCTTGTCGAATGTCATTTATTGAGAATATCTTTCTTGTAGTGTTTTAAGTAGGCCACAATAATGAAACTGATTATTACCAAAAGAAACCACGAGGTAATCTTATTCGTTGATACGACATTCCAGACATGCACTTGATTGGGATACTGCCACGCACCGAGGTAGGTTGAGATATTTTCCGCGATCCAAATAAAAAAGGCGATAAGTAAAAAAGCAAGATTAAGAGGCATAAAACGACGCTTGCCTTCTACAATCGTAAAATGGACGCGTGTTTTCCAGTAAAGAGCGAACACAAGCGGTATGAGTATGAAGCGGATATCTTGCGTGAAATGATTTGTGAAAAAATTTACATAAATCACAATGCAGAGAGCAATGCTTAACGCATAACGCGGATAATCGGTCAATTCGAGTTTCAAGATGCGCCATGCCTGAGCGATATAGCTACCGACAGCCGCATACATGAATCCGCTATAGAGCGGCACGGTCATGATCTTAAAGAAAGCGTCTTCCGGATAGCTCCACGAACCTACCATGGCGCTTGTTTTGTACAGCTCAAGGACGAGACCCACGACGTGGAAGAGAAAAATAGTTTTTACTTCGTCCCACGTTTCGATCTTCGTGACATAGAGAACGAACTGCAATATAAGCGCCGTAAGAAATAGAAAATCGTAGCGAGCTAGGCCAAAAAGTGGGATATAACTCGACAGGAAAAGTAATATGAAAAAGGAGCCGGCAAAGATGCTCGCCCGCGCCTCTTTCAGTACGAAAAGCAGAAATTCCCGCATGAGCTTCAATGGTATAACCAAGATGTCCTTAAATTAGTGACCCAAGTGGGACAGAATTGGAACCAATTGGTGCGGGAGCTGTGTCAGAGGCAGGAGTTTGGGAGGTATTTGCAAAATGCAGAGAATATGGTATGATTCTCATCAGAACCCCTTGCAAGGAGACGCGTCGATGCCGACTTCAAAGGAA
>DASPJS010000012.1:0-16563 GCA_035628495.1 Minisyncoccota bacterium | reverse complement strand
GGTTTATGCGACAAGCAGGTCGCTCTCTTCCCGGCTATAGGAAACTACGCGAGACACACGATGTCCTTTCGCTCACTCAAACGCCTGAACTTGCTGCACAAGTAAGCATGGAGCCCATCGAACTCCTAGACGTAGACGCGGCAATTCTTTTTGCTGATATCATGCTGCTGCCGATTGCCATGGGTGTGGAGATAAAAATTATTGATGGAATCGGACCTGTTATTGAAGATCCGATAGACACTCCCGAGAAAGTATCACGTCTGCAACCGTTTGCCCCAGAGCGTATAGACTATTTGCAAGAGACTATACGGATATTACGTACTAAACTTCTCGTTCCACTCATCGGCTTCTCGGGTGCACCATTTACCCTTGCGAGCTACCTAATCGAGGGAAAGCCCTCGCGCACTTGGCTCAAGACCAAACGCTTCATGCTTGATCACCCGGAGAGCTGGGAGAAATTCATGTCTGTGCTCTCCGAAGGTATTGTTGGATACTTAGAGGCGCAGATTAAAGCCGGAGCGCAAGCAGTGCAGTTATTTGATAGCTGGGTTGGGTGCCTCTCACCCGCAGAGTATCGTCTATTTGTACTGCCTCACATGCAGCACATTTTCACATCACTCAAAAACGAAAATGTGTCGCGCTTGTATTTCGGCACGAATACTGCCGGAATACTTGAAGATTTTGCAAACGTCGACTGCGAGGTAATAGGGATCGATTGGCGTATGAGTCTAGGCAAAGCAAAGCAAACTATCGGAAGCAAGTCTATCCAAGGAAATCTCGACCCCGCACTACTGCTTGCTCCATGGGAAACACTTATGCAGACTACTGATCACATGCTTGCAGAAATCAACCCGAAGCAGGGATATATCTTCAACCTGGGTCACGGCATGCCGCCTGAAGCAGACAATAGGGTCGTTAAAAAACTGGTAGAGTATGTTCACAAAAAATAACGGCAAGACTGGCATTATCCTCATGACCTACGGCTCGGCGACCACGGCCGAACATGTGCGGGAATACATGCAATCGATTTACAAAGGCAAAGCACCCGAAGATCTGATCGAGGATTTCGAGAATCGTTACCGTCTTGTCAGATCTTCCCCGCTTATCGCCATCACGCAGGAGCTGGCGCGATTGCTTGAGAAAAGACTTGGGGAAAATCATGTTGTAGAAAGTGGGATGCGACATTTAGCACCGACGATTGCCAGTGCGGTCTCAAAATGCCGCGTACGCGACGCTAAGCGCATCACTGGTATCATCCTCGCTCCGCAATTCTCGTCGCTCATCATGGAAGGATACAAAACAGCTTTTGCGGAAGCGGCGGCGCGGCATGGATTTGATGCACGGCAGGCGACCGTGGCCGGACCTTGGGGTACTGAATCACACTTTATTCAACTTCTTGCAGATCGCGTCAAAAATTCGCTTGCGGAACTCAATAAAAAATACGGCGGAAATGTGCCGGTTATTTTTACAACGCATAGCCTACCTAAGCGCGTCATAGAAAAAGATCCGGATTATTTAGTGCAGCTTCAGACCACTATCAGCGCCTTGCGAGAGAGGCTTGATCCGAAGCTGCAGTGGCACTCTGGGTACCAGAGTGCCGGGCACACGCCGGAGGAGTGGCTTAAGCCCGACATCACCGACATTCTAGAGAAACTGCGCGGCAAAACACCTGCAGTTCTTATCGTACCGATCCAGTTTGTCGTAGACCACCTAGAAATTCTCTATGATCTCGATATTGCGGCACGTAAACAGTGCGAAGACTTTGGTATTGCGTACCATCGCATAGAATTACCCAACACGGATTCCCTGTTTATAAACGCGCTAGCCTCGCTGGTAGCAGAAAATTCTCTCACCAATAGGAGTCGGGTTGATTAAGGAACCCCGCACCAAAGCAAGCTTGGTGCGGGACAAGCTTCGTACATTCGCTGTGCTCAGTACCTTCGGTCCAACCGTCGGAGCTGACTTTTTTGAAAAGTGTGATATAATATAACTAGTACAGACGATGCTACAAAAAGGAGGGTAAAAAAAATGAGCTCATGTGTAGCGGCACTACCTAAAGTAGTCGTATTAAACGACTATGGCTTTGCCATATGGCGGCATAAGTACAGCAAGACTACCTTCGTAGAGCGTCATTACGACTGGCTCGACAGGGTGATCGTGATTGACGAGCTCGATGGTGCTCGGCAAGTAGTCGATGACACACAGTTCAGTACTTTCAATTTTTCGGATTGGATTCCGGTTACGGTCGAGGAGCACAAGAAGATTAAACAGTTCGACAGAGACATCTACAAGTAATTGATGTTCAGATTCCTTACAAAGTCGCATGGGTCACCCGGCGGCTTTTCTTTTTGCTGTAGACAAGTTCCCCTTCGTAGGCCTCAGGACTATGAGGAACTTCGTCAGGTCTAAGTATTTAGTAGCCCTTGTGCGTGAGCATGAATTTCTTTTCAGCCGGAGTGGATTTGCGCCCTAGAATTGCATTCCTATGCGGGAAGCGGCCGAACCGATCAATGATCCTTTTATGGTCGATAAAATACGGAACGGCCCACTTAAGACCGAGCTTCCTAATGAGTCGCATGGATTCTTTCTGAATAATTTTTGATTCGCTGTGCTCAAAAGGCAGATACATAAACAGCCGCTCATACTTGTTTAGTTTCTTATCTGCACCTCTGGCGACGGCTTCTTGCGCAAGCATAAGTGCGAGCGGATCGCATTGGTACATTTGTGGAGTTCCGCGAAACAAATTCCGGGAAAACTGGTCGAGCACGATTATTTCTGCGAGTCTTCCCCGCGGAGTCTTGCGCCACGATGCAGTCTCACCACGAACAACACTCCAATATGTTTTGAAAAATTTCTTGCGGATGAGGCTATCCATCCCCTTCCGCTTTCCAAAAAACCACTGCTCCGGTCCCATATTCTTAGCAAACCAAAATTTGAGAACATTATCCGGCTTCATCGCTGAATCTTATCATTTGCTTGCGTTATGCATAGATGAAATCTCCGAACTTCGTTCATCTGGCTATGCAAGATAGTGACCTCATTTTGTGATATTCAGAAATATAATCACAGATCTTCAATTTCAAGTTAATGACTATGCTGCATGTTATCCAGCACGTGTGTATATCAACCTTATTACAAATTCATTTATATTTCAGAATAGGTATGCTCAACTATGAGCAACAATGCGTACAAAAAACAAACGAGACGGGAGTCTCCTAACTGTGCAGCAGGCTGCTGCATTTTTAAATGTAAGTCCGGTAACCATCCGTCGGTGGGCCTATGCGTCGCATCTTAAAGGGACAAAAATAGGCCTGCGCGGAGATTGGCGATTCAGTACAGAGGAGCTAAAGAAATTTACAAAGCGCCGTTCTATGCCCGCCCAGAATTCATCAGTTAAATCACCGTATCAATCGGGCCATATTGTTCAGTTTTATGAAGACGACGCATTTCTAATTACATCAGTGGCCAAATTCCTACTCGACGGGCAAGCAAGAATTGTTATTGCTACTCCGGAACATCGTACTGCTATCGAGGCTGCCCTACGCAAGGGCGGAATTGCGATCGAAAACGAAATATCCCACGGCCGCTTAATTCTTCTAGATGCACAGGAAACACTAAGTTCGTTCATGGTCAACGACAATCCAGATCCAGGTTTGTTTGATCAAGTCGTTGGATCGGTTGTAAGGAAAACTGTTTCATCTTCAAAAGATGTCCGAGCGTTCGGTGAAATGGTGGCAATTCTTTGGGACCGCGGCAATCCAACCGCTGCAATTGAACTCGAGAAACTATGGAATTCCTTGCTGACCCGATTACCTTTTGCCCTGTACTGTGCGTACCCTATGGGCATATTTGCCGGCAATAGCTATGCGGAAGGATTTATTCACGTATGTAATACCCATACAACAGTCACTCCTGCAGAGAGCTTTTCGTCGCTAGGCAGCGAGGAGAAGCGTCGCAGAGAGGTGGCAGCACTTCAGCAGAAGGCGCGGTCATTGGAAGCGGAAATAGAGAAGCGCGTACTGAGCGAACAAGCACTTAAAGAGCAGAAGGGCATCTTGGATGATTTTCTTGATAACGCCGCGATAGGTATTCATTGGGTCGGGCCAGATGGAACAATTCTCCGCGCTAATAAGGCTGAGCTAGAAATGCTTGGATATACCGAGGAAGAATACGTTGGCAAGAATATTGCAGAATTCCACGTAAGCAAGAAAACCATCAAGCACATTCTTGAAAAACTGACATGCGGCCAAGAACTGCACGACTACGAGGCTCAGCTCCTGTGCAAGGACGGCACAGTGAAAGACGTACTCATCAATTCAAACGTGCACTGGATCGACGGCAAATTTAGCCATACCCGATGCTTTACGAGAGACATTACCGATCGCAAGCGCAGCGAGGCCCTGAGCGCTAAACTGGCTACTATTGTCAATTCCACAGACGTATCCATTGTGTCCCGATCAGTTGACGGAATTGTTCACACGTTCAATCCGGGTGCAGAGAGAATGTACGGATACCGTGCTGATGAGGTAATTGGCAAAAATATTTCGATGTTAATTCCCGAAAAATATAGGGGGGATATGATCTCAATAAATGAACGCCTCGCACGCGGTGAATCTGTTACCCATTACGAGAGCGAGCGATTAAGAAAAGACGGTACAGCGCTGTGGGTATCTATTTCATTCTCTCCTATTTTTGACACGCTAGGTAAAGTGACCGGCGCTTCAGTCATCGCGCGCGATATAACAGAAGTTAAAGAGGCAAATCGGCGCAAAGATGAATTTCTTGCGGTACTTGCCCATGAACTTCGGAATCCGCTATCCCCTATAAGCAGCGCTGTTCAGGTATTACAGTTGCGCGATGCGCTTTCAAGCGACGGCAAATGGGCTATCGATATCATTAGCAGGCAGCTTCACCATATGACAAGGCTTATAGACGATCTCCTAGATATTTCACGCATTACCAGCAATAAGCTCGAATTGCACAAGGAAACGTATGATCTCCGCGAGATCATTAAAGCCGCTATTGAATCGAGTATGCCGAGCATAGAAGAAGGACGCCATACTTTTACGTACAATATTCCGACGCAAGTTATTCCGGTGAGTGGAGATTTTGTTCGATTATCACAGACAATCTCGAACCTGCTCACAAACTCCGCGAAATATACCCCGCCTGGCGGCACAGTGACTCTCACCGCAAGGCGAGATGCAAGCGAAGCTGTTGTGCAGGTCATTGATTCGGGTATCGGCATCGAGCCGGACATGTTGCCCAAAATTTTCGATATGTTTGTGCAGGGTCAGCGGTCACCCTATTCAAGCAAGGGTCTCGGCATTGGCCTGAGCCTGGTAAAGCGCCTGCTTGAGATGCATGGCGGAAGTATTGAGGCAAAAAGCGATGGAAAAAACCGAGGGAGCACCTTCACGGTAAAATTGCCGACAGCAGAATCTAATCTAAAGCGCCGTCATGACTCTGCTGCGTCATCCTCAAATGCAAAATCAAATTTGCGTATACTCATTGTTGATGATAATAGGGACTCACGTGCATCGCTTGAGATGATGCTGCGCCTCAAAGGCAATACTACTGAAGTGGCACAGGACGGAGCAGTAGCGATCGAACAAGCTAAGCGATTCGCGCCGGACGTCATTCTTATGGATATCGGCATGCCGACGATGGATGGATACGAAGCCGCGCGGGAAATTAGAGCTCAGGCATGGGGTAGGGATATTACATTGATAGCCTTAACAGGTTGGGGCCAGACTGCGGACAAAGAGAAAGCTGCTGAGGCAGGATTCAACCACCACATGACTAAGCCAGTTAATGCAGTAAAGCTTTCACAAATTCTATCGGCAGTTGAACAAAATCAAGGGGTTAGAGCAGGCAGCTGAAATGTCAAAATAGCTCATACACACGTAGCGGCTATTAGACTGAGAATAAAGAAAAAATCATCGCAAGGCGGTTCCCGCAAAGTGCTAAGAGCTGCTATAGTATAAAGACTATGAGTAAAACGTTTGCATGCCGTGAATTAGGAGGCGTATGCGATGAAAAATTTTCTGGAGATTCGTTGATGGAAATTATCTTAAAAGGAATGCAGCATATGATGGTAGACGACGCGCACAAAGCAAGCATTATGGCCATGGAGGAGCGCACGGGTGAGAATAAAGAGCAATGGATGGAGAGAGTACAGCGCGAGTTTGACGCGAAGCCCGAGGATAATTAGATTACTTGAGAGGCTGAAAATTTGACTATTTTAATTGAGCGTGCTATTTTATTCTCAGCGTAAGAATTCAAGGAGAATATTAGATGCGAAAGCGCCGCGGTAACGCGACGAGGAGCTCTGCTAAGCTCCTTGATCGGTTTGAATTTGGACAACTCTTCAGGTGGCATCCTACTCCGGGCTTTTGGCGAACTACGAAAGGTAACCTTGCCTTTGTATTCCCTGGCAGCGAGGAAACCGGCGAGCCGTGGATGTACTTCATCCCCGACTTCGAAGAATTTCACTCACTACGTGGGGAAAACGCGGAAGAGCGCGCATTTGCTATTGCAGATGCGTACTCTCGAGGAATGCGTCACGCCGCCTAATACGCCACCAAGCAAGCGAAAGCTACTTCGGTGGCTTTCGTTTTATATACGCGCGGACACTTGCGAGGGCTTTGTGGCGGCAAGCTACGAAGACTTTGGTCGTAAATATTTATAAAAATTTATGCGCTCAAAAGCGGAACTCGCACTATGAATTCACTGCCTTGACCCTCCCCTTCACTAGAGACATCGATAGAACCGCCATGGAGCTCAACAAGATTTTTTACAATTTTTAATCCAAGTCCAAGCCCGCGGCCTTCCTTTTGAGATTTATCTCTTACCGCCTGTACAAACGCCTCAAATATCCTTTCCATATCCTCTTTTCTTATCCCAATCCCGTTATCTTTAACCGAAATGACAACATCCGCCCCCTCTCGGCTAATATTCACCTCTATGAATCCTTTGGGGGGTGTAAATTTAATTGAGTTGTCTACAATATTTGTAAGAACTTGAGTCATTCGTACTGGATCTGCCGAAACGAAACATGGGTCGCTCGAAACGGTGAGTTTAATTGTCTGCTGTTTTTTTGCTCCATCAGAACGCGTTGCACCAACGACATCTTTCACAATATCCCGCAGATCAATTTTTTCTTTTTTAAGCGAGATCTTGTCTCGTGTAATACGCGATACTTCAAGCAAATCGTCTATTAATTGACGCATCGCTGTAATATTTCTTTGCATTACAGAAAGTGTCTTGCGCGTATTGTCCTTATTTTCTTGCTCATATTGCATTATCTCAACGTTGCTCAATAGTGTCGCAAGCGGATTGCGCAGTTCATGGGAAAGGACTGCGATAAATTCCTTTTGGGCGCTGACCACTTCCTCTGCCGCCCACGCTTTTTTATTAAGGTTGCGATACAGCTCTTGAAGATGATCGGCCATCTCATCAAATGAACGGGCAACTTGTCCAAATTCATCACGTGCTACGCTTCCCAGACGAAACGCCAAGTCGCCTCCTGCGATTCTATCCGCGCCGCCGCGCAACATCGATAGTGGTTCAGTAATTCTTCGGTATAAGAGCACCATCATAATTACGATTCCTGCAGTAAAAACAACCGTGAGGAAAATGAGCATGATACCAGCAAGTCTGCTAGAAGATTCTTGCTCCGCGAAGTTGAGTTCCGAGAGACGCGTTGCATCAACCACAATTGCTTGTGAATTAATTTTCAGTTGCGCTGCTTGGCGCTCACTTAACGCTGGCAAGGCGGGAGCAGCGCCTTGCGAATTAGCACTAAAAATGACACCGAATGACTGGCTCCTTTCGCGTATTGTAGAAAGTAACGCTTTTATTTCATCTGAACTTGCGTGTTGCTCTTGGAGTAGTTGATCAATCTCTACTCGAGCTGCGTTCCATTGATCGAGCGCTCTTTTACTGGGACGCGCTAGATATTCATCGGTCAATGAATTTAAGTCGTATGCACTTTTAACAATTGCGTCTGCGGAACGGCCTGCGTGAATTGCTGTATTAACCCGAACAGTTGTGTAAACCACCGATACGATAATGAAAAATGAAAATAGGATTGTAAATGTCGCACTCCAGTGCAATGTATCCCGTACGTTCATATCGTCACATCATCGTGGAATCGTAACTGAACCAGGTTTTACTTTATTGAGCGCATCAATATAAATATATTCAAGAAAATTGGGTACCTCGCGTGGTAGCGTTTGATCTCTGTTAATGAGCCATCGCGCTTCATCCTCTAGAGTAACAAAAATTGGCTGGCTTAAATTAATTGAAAAGCGATATCTACCCCACGTATCTTCAATTACGCTGGGTTCGAGTTGTAAATATTTACTAATGAGTCTTTGCGACGCCTCCGGTTGTTTCCTTGTAAATTCTTCTGCGCGTACAAGAGCACGAAGCACTTTTTCAATCGCATCAGGTTGGTTTTTTATGAAATCTTGATTGGCAACCATGAGAAAGCGAAATGTATAGATACCTTCGGTACTGAATACTGTGCCGTTATCTGCCAGCTGTTGTTCGAGCTGTACAATCGTACCTTGACGCGCAGATACGGCATCGAGCCGATCTGACATCAATTCCTCCGCAGCCTTTGCAAATGAGACGTCAACAAGGGTAACTTGATTCTCGGCAATGCCATGTGCTTCCAGAAATGAGATGAGCTGGAATTCGTTTACCGTTCCTTTCGTGACACCTATCCTCTTACCCTTAAAATCTGCTGCACTACGTATGCCGCGGTCCTTTCGTCCTATAATATTTTTACCGTTATCCGACTCTAGTTCTGCCACAATGAAAATTTTGTCGCCTCGCATAATAGATCGAACAATCGGTAATTCCCCGCTAGCGGTTATGTCGGCGCGTCCCTCCCTCAGTGCGTCGAGTCCCGGCTGCCCGGCATCATAATCAAGATAGCTCACCTGTAGCCCTTCGTCCCTAAAATATCCGTTATCTTCTGCAATCCAAAACAAACTCGTCGGGAAGCCTCCTGTTCGCGCAATAGTAATTGCATGCCCATTAGGAGTGATCTGAAAAAACGATGCATTGCCAAATAAGAAGTATGCTGATCCAGCAATCAGAATAAATACGCTGATTCCCAGTATCAGTTGTGTGATCGAAAACCTTGTCATGTTTTTTTTGAAATCATACCAATGGTTTTCTATGGATTGACTCGCAGTATTGTCGCCTACATACACGCAGATACTTGTCCAGAATTATAGCCCCTATTAAACGCATCGAGACGCTGCTCGGAGGACCCATGAGTCCAGGTCTCGGGCGTTACGCGACCCTGGTATCGCGACTGGATCCTATCATCACCTACTGCCGCAGCTGCGTTCATGGCTTCTGCAATTTCTCCTGGAGCAAAAACACCCAGATGACGAATGGAATATGCCCATAAACCTGCAAAGCAATCTGCCTGAAGTTCAATGCGGATCGCATCATCCTGGGAAACTTCATTTGAAAGTATGCCGAGCTGGTTTTGCACATGATGTCCAACTTCGTGCGCAATGACATACGCCTCCGCTACATCGCCCTGCGCGCCAAGTTTTTGGAGCTCATCAAAGAAAGTCTCGTCTATATAGATCACGCCATCTAAGGGGCAATAGTGCGGCCCAACACGTGAGTCGGCTGTTCCGCACGAAGATGGCGTCGCTCCGCGAAATAATACAATCGTTGGTTCTTCGTAATTGAAGTTCTGCTGAGAGAAAACCTGTCGCCACATGTCATTAGCTGACCCAAGCACAGTGGAGGCAAATACTTCGTACGAGTCTGCACCTTCAAATTGGCTTGTGTTAATCGATTGAGTCGGTACCTGAACTTGCTCAAGAGAATTAATGACATCGTTAATGTTGATCTGACCACTACCTAAATATGACAGAAGTAAATATAGAACAATTCCGGTAATACCAAGCCCGCCACCTATCGCAGTTGGTCCAAATGCCCGCCGATCTAATACCTGTCCCCGACTACCAATGCGTGTCCAGTCAGCCATCTCTACAATAATGTCCTTAGCGTATAAATACTACGTGAAGTAAGAGAGTCACTGCTGCAGTAACAAGCAGAAAGCAGCACAACAGCACTGTATTGACAGTTGTGATCTAATAGTGGTATTATGGAAATAACAGGTCGAGTTATATCGAAAAAAGCAACACTATGAAAGGTACAATAAAAACCAAGACGGACAGAGGATTTGGATTTATCTCTCGCGAGGGAGAGTCTAAAGATCTCTTCTTTCATTCCAAGGAACTCAACGGAGTAACCTTCGACGATCTTCAGGTCGGCGATACAGTTACTTTCGAAGTAGTTGATGGAGAGAAGGGTCCAAGCGCAACAAACGTCTCCCGCGCTTAACTCCGAAATTATATTTTGGTTAAAAAACATCCTCTCGAGGGTGTTTTTTATTTTAAGAGCGTCCATGATATCGCATTTGCTATACTGCCCATGTAATTAAATAAATAGTATGCAAAAAATAATCCCCAATTTTTGGTTCGATAGTCAATCGGAAAAAGCAGCACAGCTCTACACGTCGATTTTTAAAAATTCAAAAATGGGTACGGTCACCCATTACGATGCCAAAAGTTCGAAAGTAGCTAATAAACCTGCAGGCAGTGTTTTGACAGTGGATTTTGAACTCGAAGGATACAAGTTTGTTGCACTCAATGGAGGTCCCCAGTTTAAACTCAATCCCTCAATCTCGATGATTGCCAATTTTGATCCATCGCGGGAGACAAATGCGCGTGAGTATCTTGATACAGTTTGGGCAAAGCTAGCCGAAGGCGGCATAATTCGTATGCCACTGCAGAAATATCCATTTAGCGAATGGTACGGCTGGATTGAGGATACGTTTGGCGTGTCGTGGCAGCTGATGCTCACCGATCCAAAGGGCGAGCCGCGACCGTTTTTCATTCCTTCGATGTTGTTCACGCAAAAGGTTGATGGCAGAGCAGAAGAAGCATTAAACTTTTACACATCTTTTTTTAAAAACTCAAAGTTAGGAAACATCGTGCGGTACCCCGCCGGCATGGAAACAAACAAAGAAGGAAACGTCATGTTTGGTGAGTGCATGCTTGAGGGCCAATGGTTTGCAGCGATGGACGGCGGTCAGGTGCATGACTTTGCATTCAACGAAGCGTTTTCGTTTGTGATCAACTGCGTGGATCAGGCAGAGGTGGATTACTACTGGAGCGCACTGACAGAGGGCGGTGGCAGTGAAAGCGTTTGCGGATGGCTTAAAGATAAATTCGGTGTCTCGTGGCAAGTCGTGCCGGTTGGGTTTTACAAACTTATGAAAGGAGAGCCCGAGAAAGTAGAGCGCGCCATGGCCGCAATGCTTCAAATGAAGAAACTTGATATCGCAACTCTCGAAAAAGCGTACGCAGGCGCATAAATAATTGGTCAGTCCGGTTTTAACAAAGGCGCGCCCTTGGCGCGCCTTTGCGGTGAGTTATGCTCTGTCTTCGGATGAATATGGATCGTTGCCATACGATGCTCTCTCCTCAATTGAGCCATCTACGCGCTGGACTACCAGCTCCATTTCCTGCTCCTGCGCAATTTCTCGTGCATATTCGATAGCATGATCTTTCCTCGCATAGCTCCCGAGCATTTCTCCTTGGGCTCGCTTCACTTCCCAATAATTATCTTTTTGTGCTACCAAGATTTGATTCGCATTTTTAGCTACTGTCATAAGGTGACGTTAGGCTGTTAATACAAAATTATTACAAAAATGCGCTGAATCAAAAGTGAAAGCTCAGCAATTGAATAGTGTCGTTTGCTACTATAGGACCATGAAGCGAGAAGAGAGACTCACAAGCAAAGGATTGAGCGAGGATCTACACTCGCGCATCAACTTTGAGCATACGTGGGTTGATACTATTGCTGACTACTTAACCAGATACCTTGGTACAGTATCGTTCTTTTTCATAAATGTTACCTTTTTCGCCGTCTGGATCATCTGGAACTCAGGATTATTCGGCTTCACATCATTTGATCCTTTCCCTTTCGGATTCCTCACAATGCTGGTGTCGCTTGAAGCAATATTTCTTTCGGTCATAGTGCTTATCTCTCAAAATCGACAGAGTAAGATTGCCGACATTCGCCAGAAGATTGAATTTGAAGTCGATGTCCGCAGCGAAGAAGAGACGACCAAAATTTTAAAAATGCTTGACGGTCTGCACAAACATTTAGGCATACAGAGCGAGCGCGACAGAGAGCTCAGGCGATTGGAGCGTCCAACTGATCTGGAAAAAATCCAGAAGGCTGTAGAAAAAGAAGAGTAGTGGCGGGTACGTGACAATAATAGTTTGTCATGGTATAATGCAAACAGATACAGTAATTTAACAGTGGGGGGGTTAGCTATGCCTGACGAACTTGGTCGAGGCCAAATGTACATCGGCATTAATACGGCACGAAGCAGTGAAGTAACTTTACGCTGGCTACGCGCTCAAATCTTCCTTGTATTACATACAGCTGGTCTGGGTACCATTCTTCCGCTTGTGCTTGTTCCACCTCCATATGCTCAATATTTATTAATCTTGACCGCTAGTTTTATGGGTGTGGGGTTAGGAGTAATATGGTTGTCGGCAACCAGAAGAGCAGAAGATTGGATAACTTTCTGGAATCGAAGGTTACGACTACTTGAGACGCTAGATGAAACGCATCCACCGCTTGAGGTTTATAGTTCCGATCGATTTCAGGAATTGGATCAGCGGCGATGGACATTCCATCGTATACTTGGACTCCTCGCTTATCTATCGATTGTAATGTGGCTCTGTATAGGTATCGCAGTTGTTGTGAGGACCTACTACAATATCTAAATTTACAGGAGGTGAACATGCTAAACGAAACGCATGAACAACATTCCCAACGGGATTGGATCTTGATCATCATTCTGCTGTTTGGAGGGCTAGGCTGGGCAACGACCGTGATGTGGGTATTTATCTCAGGGAAGAATACATCACAAGATACAGTAGCACTCGCTCTGATGGGAATTTTTGGATTGCTCATGCTCATCGGAGCATTGCGAATGCTCATTACGAAGGAGAGATAGTACCTTCTTAAGCCGCACAGAAATGTGCGGCTTATTATTTTATCCTTGAGGCTGTTGCTGGCGAAGACTCTTAAGCCACTCTCGCGCTGATTCTTGGCCGCCTAAGCCAAATGCAAGCGCAAGTGCAAAAATGATTCCCGCAAATGCAATTTCAATGAGGCGTGGAACGATGCCAAGCTGCGTTAGCGCCGCCATGACAGAGAACATGATGATGGCATAGCGAGCGATTGTCGCGATGAATCGCTCGGTCGAAGGCGACATTTGTACTGCGGAGAACCCCGCAAGTATAAGATCGGAGACGAATCTCGAGAGAAGGACACCGACTGTTAGAATCACGACTGCAACGATTACCTGTGGGATATAGCCGATGATCTGACCCAGGAACTGCGTGATTTGTGTGAGGCCGAGAATATCACTTGCCATTGCGAGCGCGAGCAAGATAATAAGGAATTTGACAACTGAGCCTACAAACGACGAGAGAAGCCTGTAGCGCGACTCAGGCGCTAAGTTAAGACGCTCGTTGAGCCTCGAGGTCGCGACCATATCATCTACACCTGTGAATCGCACAACGCGCTTAACTAAAGCCCCTACACCCACTGCAATAATCCAGCCAACAATAATGACCGCAAGCGCGGTCAGCACTTCAGGAATAAAATCCACGATCTGAAACCATAAATTAGCGACGGTAAAACTTTGCAAATTTGGATCCATAGTTTAAGTCCTTAAATTTGTAATGTGCGTAACGGAACACTGTCACCACTATGGTAGTCCGCGCAAGTAAAGACGCCGTGAAGCAAATAACATGTTCGAGAGTACATACCCCAACCTTGACTTTTCACGTTATAAATGTATAATGGCAATAGACGATCCTCTCAAGACTAGCGCCTAAGGACGCAGTCAAAATGATACAAACCGAAAATCTTGCGCGCAATGAAAACAGAATTGCGTGGCTCGCTTATCAAGGCTTTACGGCAGTATTTGCGCTACCCATCTTCTTGAGCATCCTTTGGGTAGGCATCGTAGCCCTGTTAGGGGCGATGCACCCAATGGCCGTACTGATTCCTGCAGGCATACTACTTTTAGAGGCAGGATGGCTGGGTTTAGGCGTGGGTATCCTTGCGCTCATTCCAGGAGTCATCTACTTATGGGCCAGTAATAAGTTCGATGATCCTTGGAATCTCAGCAACTCTGATGCCGAATTTAATTGGCTTATGGGTTGGGTAATTGTCCACATAATCCTGCTGATCCTCGCAGCGAAGTTTTTTCTGCTATAACCTCACGTAGCCGTCGCTCCCGAAGCGGCGGCTCATTTTTTATTGAACAAAGTAGTAATTGATAATTGTGTGAGAAGTGATACCGTACCTCTGGACATTTCCGATACGGAGAGAGAAATGAAGCGCTCATTCCTGAAAAAGTTGGTCCTGGTGCGGCAAGATTGGAGACACAGTGAGTCCTACCTCATGGTTGGATTCATATCACTTATTATTCTTCTGTGTGGAATCTTTTTCCTACAGATTAATATCGAAAAGTTCATTGACGGAGAAATAATTCCCTCCGGGCTTAAAGCACTGTTTAATCTCTATGCACTACTGCTTATACTTGCTGGTTCTACCGGAATCGCTGGGTGCATAGTAATCATAGTTCGTAAAACATTTTTTTAAAAACATAGACACTTCCTTGCCGCCCTTCAGGCGGCGTTCTTTTTAAACCTTGCTATAATGGCACGTGTACAAACAATAGAATATCTTTATGTTACAAAGCATCGATAAACGATGGTTGGCGCTATTCATTTTGTGCCTTGGCGACCTCATGATAGTGCTCGACATGTCAGTCGCGAATGTTGCGCTTCCATCAATTAGAAACGATTTAGGATTTTCTGAAACATCGCTCGTGTGGGTTATTAATGCCTACATGCTCACCTTCAGCGGCTTCTTGCTTCTCGGCGGGAGACTCGGCGATTTGTTTGGCAATCGCAAAATGTTTCTCTTCGGCATCGGACTTTTTACTCTCGCCTCGCTTATCTGCGGAATAGCCACAAGCCAGTGGGTTCTTGTTGTAGCGCGGGCACTTCAAGGTATTGGCGGCGCAATTTTCTCTGCCGTTGCGCTTGCGATTATTATCAATTTATTTACAGATCCCGGGGAGCGCGCTCGCGCCATGGGTTTTTGGGGATTTGTTGCCGCAGGTGGAGGAGCTATCGGCGTTTTAGTGGGCGGGGTGCTGACCGGCACGTTTGATTGGCATTGGATATTCCTTATTAACATTCCAGTTGGACTCGCAGTATTTGCGCTGTGCTTCTATCTTCTGCCACCGAGCCCAGGCATAGGAGCAGATCACATTGATTTTGCTGGTGCTATTACTGTAACTCTTTCCCTCATTCTCGCAGTGTATGCGATTGTAAATGGCAATGCCGCAGGATGGTTTTCGCTTCAGACGATTGGCACGATCGTTGCGTCAGCGCTTCTCTTTGCGTTCTTTATATTTAGGGAATCGAGAGCGCAAAAACCGCTTGTGCCTCTTCATATTTTTAGACTCGGCAATATATCTGCAATTAGCATCATCGGCATATTATGGTCAGTAGCGATGTTTGCCTGGTTCTTCCTTGCAGCACTGTATCTCCAACTTGTGCTTGGCTATTCTCCCATGGAGGTCGGTCTTGCATTCCTCGGACCCAATCTCATCATGGCTGCATTCTCCTGGGGACTTTCGGCAAAGATGGTAATGCGGTTTGGCACTAAGTGGCCAATTGTCGTGGGAATGGGTTGTATTGCACTTGGGCTATTTCTCTTTACGCTTGCACCACAAACGGCTGATTTTTATTTGCACGTCCTGCCAGGAATGTTGCTTCTTGGTCTCGGCGCGGGAATTGCATTTAATCCTGTACTCCTTGCCGGTATGAGCGGCATACCTGAGGAAGAGTCTGGACTTGCTTCAGGAGTGCTCAATACTGCATTCATGATGGGTGGGGCACTCGGCCTTGCGGTTCTTGTGAGCCTTGCCGCATATCGCACAGCGAGTCTTGCCGCCCAGGGTACAGAGCAAACGCTAGCGCTTCTCGGTGGGTATCATATGGCCTTCTTTATTGGCGCTGTATTTGCGGTTTTTGCGGCACTTGTCGCGATTGCATTCCTGCGCGAGGAAAAAGGAGATTCTCTCGCTACGTCGGCACACTAGATTACCCCTTTTGCATCATTGTAATAATTACATACAATGGTCGTTACAACAGTCATGAGTGAGCCTTCCCCCGCCCTCGAGAATTCCCCTATAGAGAGCGCCCGCGAGGACGCGCTTATTCCCTACCCAGAACTTGGTGCAGTAGATATATGTACAGGTGCCGATCCGTATGTCTTTCAATACGAGGGAAAGTGGCGTCTCCTTATGCAAGAAGATATTCGCCCCGATCCTCACGTTCACACCGGCATTGATGGGTATACAATTCGCAGTGCTGATCGAATAGAAGATTTGCCGCACAGCACTCCCGTACC
>DASPJS010000011.1:0-15943 GCA_035628495.1 Minisyncoccota bacterium | reverse complement strand
AAATGCAATACGTCGCGCGATGCTTTCGGTGTCGCGTACCGTGAGTCGCTTGAGCAAAATTTCGCGAAAAAGTGTTTGCTGCTCTTGAGGTCTATCGACGAGCATAAGTAGCGGGCGTGAATGACCCTCAGAAATCTTTCCATCAGCAAGTGCGATTTGCATCTCACTCGGCAAACTAAGAAGACGGATTGTGTTTGAAACGTATTCGCGGCTTTTCCCTACTTTAGTCGCGACTTCACTATGTTTAAAACCGAAGTCTTTAACGAGCTTATGAAATGCCAGTGCTCTATCTATAGGATTAAGGTCCTCTCGCTGAAGATTTTCGATAATCGCAAGCTCAAGTTTGGTTTTATCGTCGTCATATGAGTCGCGAATGAGAACAGGTACCTGCACAATCCCCGCAATTTTCGCGGCGCGTAACCTTCGCTCTCCTGCGATGAGTTCATATTCTGAAGCGAGACCTCCATCTTCCTTTTGGATCTCGTGACGCGTCACTGTGAGCGGCTGAATAACACCGTACTGCCTGATGGAGTTCGCTAAGTCTTGCAGTTTGCCTTCATCAAATTCTTTGCGTGGCTGGAATGGGTTTGGTTTGATTTTATCGACCTCAACCCAGAAAATAGCGTTATTGTAAAACTGTGACATGCAGAGTATTCTAACACAAATGTGACTGCATTTTGGTCACGATTGCCGGGGTGGCGGAATTGGTAGACGCGATGGACTCAAAATCCATTGATCGCAAGGTCATGAGAGTTCGATTCTCTCCCCCGGCACACGCCCCTCAACCCCGTAAAAGACACCAAAGGTTTCTTTCGTCGCGCCTGCGGCGCTGCTATATTCTAGCGAAGCGAGAGAACAAAAGTTTACTTTTGATTCCGAGCGAGCGACGAATACATAAGCGTAGCCTCTATCTTCCTGGCGCAGAGGCGTGTGACGCGCTTTGCAAAGCAAAGCGGAGAGATCGAACGCCGGAGCGATGTTTTGTCAGCAGACAAAACCGCGAGGCGGTGCCCAGACCAAAAGCCGCGACGGCGGCTTTTGAGTCGCGGGCGATTCTCTCCCCCGGCACATAGATTTCTCTAATCGCACCATTGTGGTATTGTGCTGGCGGATAACCGAACTTTCAAAGTGGGAGATCCCTCATGGATACATCTCTACAGCTCCCGATGCCTATTCCTAAACACGGATGGGTTCCGAGAGAAATGCACCGTGAACTAGTGCGCATGATGTATGAAAACAATTTACTTACCTTTCATACCGAGCGTACTTTTCCTCTCAAAAAAGGCGGCAAGACTGATATTTTTGTAAATGTACGGCTCGTGCGCAGTTTCCCTGCTATGATTCCCGTGCTTGCAAAGTTATATGCGCATCCACTGCGCTGGATTAACGCTGATTTGTTTGCAGATGTACCCGACGCGATTTCTCCGCTGTGCGGTCATATATCTGCAGAGACTGGTAAGCCCTATGTAACTATACGCAAAGAACCCAAAGAAGGCCGCGTATCGGATGCAAATATTGTCGGGTCCTTCAAGTCTAGCGACAGCGTCGTCATAATCGACGACGTCATCACCGACGGTGCATCCAAAATTGGACCCATTGCAGTTTGCCGAGAAAAGGGGCTTGTCGTAAAGGCAATACTGCCGCTTGTCGACAGACAGGACGGCTGGCAGGAGAATTTCCAGGAAATAGGAATGGACGTACCCGTATGGGCAGGATTAACGCTCCATGATGTTCGGCGCGAACTTATATCGCTTGGACTTATGCGGCGCGCTAATCCGGAATTAGAGGAGGACAATCCTATTATCGTTGCACTTGACGGTCAACCATGGGAAAAGATGCAGCGTATTGCTGATGTCTTACGCCCAACTGGTTGCATTTTTAAGGTCAACGACGTGCTGGTAGAAGAAGGCCTCAACCTGCTACCCGAGCTTTCCGCATATGGGCGCATTATGGTTGACCTGAAACTGCATGACATTCCACAAACGGTTGAAAATGTTTGCAGGCGGATGCGAAATCATCCACCCTGGGCAATAACCGTTCATGCGTCCGGCGGCAGAAAGATGGTCGAGTCTGCACGAAGAGGATTAGGTAATGCGCCTACAAAAATTCTCGCGGTCACCATTCTTACGTCTTTCACGCCTTCTGATTGCGACAAGATATATCATCGGCGACCGCTCATACAAGTCGGCCTGCTTGCGGACGAGGTGAGCCGAGCCGGTGCAGACGGCTTTGTTTGCTCACCGCGTGAGGGGTGGTACTTGAGAAAGCATTATAAAAAAATGCTCATCGTGACACCTGGAGTTCGCCCTTTAGGAAGCGCGAAGGGCGATCAGAAACGGACCGCCACTCCCGAATATGCAATTAGTCATGGTGCAAACTATGTAGTTATCGGAAGGCCTATTACAGGGGCAAAAAAGCCACTCGATGCGATGACTCGCATACTCATCGAGAATGGATTGATGTAATTCAGCCGCGCGAATAAAATCGCGCGGCTTTTCTTTTAAGTGAAAATAGGTACAGTGTGGCTGTGATTAAGCCTAAAGTAATTGCAATCGTAGGACCTACTGCCTCGGGGAAATCGGCGCTTGGCATTTATATCGCGAAAAAAATCGGCGGAGAAATTATTTCTGCTGATTCTCGACAAATCTACCGCGGACTTGATATTGGTACGGGCAAGGTGACCAAAAAAGAAATGGTTGGTATTCCCCACCATATGCTTGATATCGCATCTCCAAAACGCCAGTTCAGCGCCGATGATTTTGTAAAAAAAGCTGAAAGAATTATGGGTGGGATGATATATCACCCCACCTCCACCATTCCGATTATAGTGGGTGGGACAGGGTTTTATATTGATGCGCTTTTGGGGAGATTGGTGCTACCCAATGTGCCACCCGACGAGAAACTGCGTGAGACACTTGAGAAAAAAGATGTGTCTAAACTTTACGCAATGCTCAAAAAACTTGATCTGGAGCGCGCGAAATCAATTGAACCCAAGCACAAACGTCGTATCATAAGAGCAATTGAAATTGCCAAAGCCATAGGAAAAAATCCTCTTCCCAACACGCAAGAAAAATATGATGTTCTATGGCTGGGCATTGCTCCCCAGCAAGAAATACTCAAGAAAAATATTCGTGCCCGTCTGCGTGCGAGGCTTAAAGCTGGGATGATCAGAGAGGCGCAAAAGCTCCACAAACAAGGACTTTCATATAAACGAATGGAAGAATTGGGACTCGAATATCGCTACCTCGCGCGGTTACTGCAAAAAAAAATTACACGAGAAGAATTTGAGGGACAACTTGAGAGAGAGATCTGGAAGTATTCAAAGCGCCAAATGCGCTGGTTTAAACGCAACAAAAATATTCATTGGATACAAAACAGAAGCGAAGCGCTAGTGCTCGCACGAGCATTTCTTTCTTGATATACTCGGCCACAACGGGCGATTAGTTAAGTGGTATAACGACGGTCTCCAAAACCGTAGTTGGGGGTTCGATTCCCTCATCGCCCGCAACTGACACAGTCAGGAGGACGGGATCGAAAGCCGCCGGCGCCGAGGCGGGGTTGCGCAAATTTTCAGGAGAAAATTATGCGTGACCGATTCCCTCATCGCCCGCAAAATACATTTATAACGAAAACAAAAGCGGCCACGGACAAGGGTCTGTGGTCGCTAGTGGAGCATTTTTCATATACCTGCTCCCTGAGCTAAAGACATATTCTTGCGAACCATGATGTACGTAACAATGCCTCTGGAGCTAGCTACGTAGACTTTCGCACTAATTATGCCTTCAGGAGATTTGAATCGGAATTTTGAAATTCTCTTTTCAACGTAAAGCACGTTTGTGTTGCTAATTGTGCAGGAGGTGTTAGATAGCTCTGACTTCTGAGAATATTGAGCTAACAGTTCGTTTCCCTTGCGCCAATCAACTTGGAGAGTGTCGACCACTCTCGCCATGACATCAAAATTGAGGCAAACTACTGCATTCTTAAATTTTACGAGTTTGCCAACGTACTCGTCGACTTCCGGCGGAACCGGTGTGCAAAGAACGCACAGTGAAATAAGAGCGGCTTTCATAGTTTCCAACCTTTCTTCTCCAAATTGTGGAGACCACTCTATCTTGAAGATAAGATGAATTTTACAACGGGTCAAAGGAACATATCCCCTTAATAAAAGAGGCCGAGAATTGTGAGGATTCTCGGCCACTTAGTGTACTCATGCTTCTTGCCCCGTCTCCATAGGAATGAACACTTTGTATAAAACATAGACTGTTATGCCGAAGTGCATATCCCTCACCGCATACAATATTCCCGCGCACATGCCATCTGGACATGAGAAGAAAAACGTTCGGAGTTCTCTCATGATCAGAACTTGTGCAGTCGCACCCGCATAACAGGGACGCTTGTTTGTTGTCCCCTTTTCGGGCGTCTCAAGTTCATCAAGAAGCAATATACCGTCCTCCCATCGTCTCTCGTATGCGTCAGCAAGTTTGTTTATATTGTCCTTCTCGATGCAAGTAATTGCGTCGTGAAAGATCACAATGTCGCCGGGCTGAGGCGCAGCATGCGCTGCATGCGCATTTAAAAAAAGCAAAAAAGCGCACAATAAAACTTCTAGAATTTTCATTCGCCTCTATCCTTTCTCTCCTTTTAGTGGAGATCGTCTGACCTGACGATATGGTGGTTTCGCGCGCAGGTCAAATGGCGCAATAGTCTATTTAACTTCTTTATGAACCGTTTGAGCACGGTCCCACTTGCAATACTTCTTGAGTTCAATTTTGCGCTCAACTTTCTTCTTATTCTTGGATGACCAATAGTTGATGCGCTTGCACTTTGTGCACTGGAGTTTTATGAGTCGGTCTTGTGACATGGGTAAGGACTATACTACAAAAAAATTAATTGTACAACCTAACAGGTGTCGCCTCGTTTCCTCAAGAGCGAACATGCATTGGCGACATAGTCTTGCGTTTCTTTAAGGCCCCCGGGGTTTTTATAGCACTGCCACGCATAGTATGAACTGCCACATCCTATTTCTTGGTTGTTGCTACTTCGCACCATTGCTGAATTTAGACCTTGCGGGCTCTGCCCGGGAACTGTGCTGTTGCCGCTATTATACGCCGCAGCTGCATTTGCAAAACTTTGACCAAAGGTCGTGTAGTTTCGGCTTAAGTAGCGCACTCCTGAGTTAATACTGCACGCACTTGTTGAAACATTGCAGCCTCCTATAGCGTTTGCTTGCTTAACCTGCATGGGACCGCATGCGCCATGTTCATTGCAACCTTCATATCGATTTCCGCCAGTCTCAAGTGCAATAATCGTTGCGACTTTCGTTCTGCAATTTGGAATTGCTCTTCCTTCCGGCGTGTTACATGCCGTATCAATCTGTGTCCCGTAATTTGCGAGAGCATTATTATAGGAGGTGAGTAGATCAGCTTCAGATCTGCTTGTTGGGAAGCCAATACTGAGCGCAGTGCCGTCTGGACCAAGAGTAACAATTTGAGTACCTACTCCCGTTCCAAGGCCTCCACCTGGAATGCTTCCGGCTTGTCCTTGCTGCGGATTAAGCCCCCTTACTTCTTGAAATAGATCACCCAGCGTAGCGTTTGTGGGGCCTTTATCGGGACACGTCACCTGGTTCCATCCTTGCGGAAAGTAATCTTCATCAAGAATTGCATGGAGTATTGTCTCAACTACCAAGAATGCACTTAATGCAACAATAAAGCCGATAATAGCTGATCTGAAGATTGCTCTTGCCTTCGTAATATTTCCTGGATTTGCTGCAGAAGTGAAATAAAGAATACCCGCCCAGGAAACTAGTCCTACAGCAATAGGGATAGAGAGACCTAGCACAAAATTAATTATGTTCTGGATGAGGTCGACTACGTGGCAAGCATTGCACTCTATACCGTCGCATACTTGAGCAATCCCTTGCGCAGAGGCAACAAGAGGAACTAGCAATACAAAAAATGCGAGCGCGAGTGGAATCCACGCACGACTTCTTCCCATACGCATATCATAACACCGAAAATTTGTGCGCCGGGTAGGATTCGAACCTACGTAGCCACAAGGGCGATTGGTTTACAGCCAATTGCGATTGACCACTCCGCCACCGACGCATTAAGAACGCCTACTACTGTACACTGTTTGTTTTGCCTTGTCAGCCAATATTAAATAGAAATTTCAAGAACTCCACCCTCCATTCATCTCTGCTGTCTTACCATTTTCGCATGCCTCCAAATCAAGACAAGCAGCTCACCAATAACAATACCGCTCTTGTAGATATCTTGCGCGGCCTGCTTAACGCCGGCACCGGCCCCGCACCACAGTGGACACAAAAAGAAATTCAGAAAACAATTCTCTCTGTCGTCGTTGGGCTCATATTTGAGCGTGTATGGAGGTATTTTTTGAGAGGAATCCTATTAATTCTTGGAATTTTTATAGTTCTTATAGGGATAGGAATATTCCTATTTCTAAACCGGTAAAACAAACCCGCGCTTGCGCGCGGGCCTCAGTTGCTCCAGCTAGTTTTTGCGTGATGGCTCTCGCCCGACATAGCTGATGATGCTTCCAAATCCTTCAACAGCAATGTTAACGAATCTGCATGCTTCGCCGGCAAAATGCCAGGTGACAGTAGCACTAGTGCCATCTTTTGCGGTCATTTTTCCGCGCACCTTACTACCGCTCTCCGATAAAAACTGAATACCAGCCGGTTGGTAGGCAGAGAGTCTCGGAGCAATTTCGCTGATTACGAGCGATTTCACTCTCCTGCGTTGCGCATCTTTTTGTGCCGGACTGTATTTTTTCCAATCTTTTCCGGCAGCAGCACGCGCAATCCGCTCCCCGTCAAAGTATTGATTGAAAAGGCGCGAGAGTTGCGCGCTACTGCCACGCGCTGCTGCGCCGTCGGAAATGGCAGTTCGAATGCACGCTTGTCGGGCATCAGATACTGCGGCAACCGCTGGCGTAATACATAAAAAAGAAAGAACTAGTGCAAGCAAACCTATTTTGGCCATGTAAGCCTCCTCTCAGGTTACTAAGAGTAATAATAGCGCGTGTCTAGAGAGGAAATGGCGTTATGCACTTTGACGCGCTGGGTGTTTTGGCGTATCCCATTAGGAGACGCTCGCTGTATTCGGAGAGATTCATGGGTACCTTTGATAGAATTGTGCGCTTGATCACGCTGCTGCTCTCTGGCGTAACGGCCATCCTTCTTGCGATTCTTCATCAGTCATCTATCGGAATTCACTATAAACACGAAGTAACCTTTGTATTGATGATGGTATCGGGTTTCACCGCGCTTGGATGTATGCTCGTTCGCACAAAATTAGATGCCCTGATATTTGTGTTTTACGCAGGACTTACGGGCCTAGCCGCACTCTGGCTCTATACCTAAAAGCCCCGCCGTTTTTTGGCGGGGCTTTCAATTTTTTATTAAGCGCCTACTTTCTCTTCGGCAATGACATTAGACGGCATCTTTACCCCTTTGCTCTTTCCAGTCTTTTTAACGTCGAATTGGAATTCACCATTTTTCATACCGACAGAGACACTGCCGCCCGAAAGTACTCCGCGTGAGACCATAAGTGAAGCAACTTTCGTAAGAATCTTGTCCTGAATGAGTCGTCGCAGCGGTCGTGCACCGTAGTGCGGATTGTACCCCTCTTTGCCGAGAAATTCATATACTGCCGGCGTGAGCGAAAGCGTAATATCTTTTCCGGCGAGACGCGCCACAACCTCGTCCACTTGGATTTTGACGATTTCCCTGACGGCTTCAGGAGAGAGAATATTGAAGATGATGATTTCGTCGATGCGGTTGAGGAATTCTGGGCGGAAGAAGTCTTTGAGTGCTGATTGAACTTTTTCCTTCGCCATTCGATAGTTAGCAGCATCTGATCCATCCCCAATCGCAAATCCGATCTGCTCCATTTTATCGATGTATTGTGCACCGATGTTAGAGGTCATGATGATGATTGTATTGCGGAAGTTCACCTTTCTTCCTTTGGCATCAGTAAGATAGCCGTTGTCGAGAACCTGAAGAAGAATATTGAATACTTCTGGATGGGCTTTTTCAATTTCGTCGAAGAGCACAACCGAATACGGTCGATGCCGCACCATTTCGGTTAGACCCCCTCCTTCGTCGTAGCCAACATATCCTGGCGGCGAACCGATAAGTTTTGATACAGAATGCTTCTCCATGTATTCAGACATGTCGACACGAATAAGCGCTTTTTCGTCATCAAACATGAATTGTGCAAGCGCCCGAGTGAGTTCGGTTTTACCCACACCGGTCGGCCCCAGGAACATAAATGACGCTATTGGGCGATTGGGGTCAGCAATACCCGCGCGCGAGCGCTTCACTGCGTCAGATACCTTGCCCACTGCTTCTTCTTGTCCAACTACGCGCTTTTTAAGATCAAGTTCAATGCGTGAGAGACGTTCTGCTTCTTCTTCGAGCATTCTTGATACTGGAATACCAGTCCATTTTGCTACGACTGCAGCAATATCCGTTTCAGTAATTTCTTCTTTAAGTAATCTGCGGGTTGTTTGAAGTTTCTTGAGACGCTTTTGTTTTTGCTCGAGTTCACGCTCAAGAGACGGAATTTCGCCATAACGGATTTCCGCTGCACGAGAGAGATCTACGGCCGCTTCGGCACCTTCTGCTTCGATGCGCAGCCCTTCGAGTTCCTTTTTGATTGATTTAATGTCTGAGAGGATTTGCTTTTCGTTTTTCCAACGAAGCTCAAGCTCTCCCGTCTCCTCTTTAAGCTCCGCAATTTCTTTTTCGATCGCTTTTACACGAGTCTTGGCAGTACGATCTTCATTTTCGGCTTCTTTGCGTAGCGCTTCTTTTTCGACTTCAAGGCGCATGATCTTGCGATGTGCCGCTTCAAGCGCTGGCGGCTTGTTCTCAAGGCTAATGCGCAGAGACGACGCAGCCTCATCTATGAGATCAATCGCCTTGTCGGGCAAGAATCGATCTGGAATGTAGCGTGCAGAGAGTGCAACGGCCGCTACGAGTGCATCGTCCGTGATATGTACCCCGTGAAAAAGTTCGTATTTCTCTTTAAGTCCACGCAGGATCGCAGTCGCGTCATCGATTGAGGGTTCAAGCACATAGACTGGCTGGAAGCGTCGCTGGAATGCCGGATCGCGCTCAATATGCTTTTGATACTCTCGCAAGGTCGTTGCACCAATGAGGTGAAGATCGCCGCGTGCGAGTGCGGGTTTAAGCATATTTGATGCGTCCATGGCGCCTTCTGCAGCGCCTGCGCCTATCATTGTATGAATCTCATCAACGAATAGAAGAATCTTTCCCTCTGAACGCTCGATTTCTTTCATGATTGCCTTGAGACGCTCTTCAAACTCACCGCGATATTTCGTTCCGGCAATGAGAGCACCCAGGTCGAGTGACACGAGATCTTTATCTTTGAGTGATTCCGGTACGTCGCCTGTCGCAATGCGCGAAGCTAAACCTTCTGCAATTGCAGTTTTTCCGACACCTGCTTCGCCAATAAGGATCGGATTGTTTTTCGTGCGGCGCGAAAGAATTTGTATAACACGGCCGATTTCTTCATCACGTCCAATAACTGGATCAAGTTTATTTTCAAGTGCGGCTTTCGTAAGCGAGCGAGTGTATTTCGGGAGTGCGCGGTATTTTTTTCCTTCACCTGCAGCTGGTTTTGCCGTGCGAATCTCAGAAAGCGAGCGCAACACACCTTCTCGAGAAATGCGGAATCGCGAGAGGAGGTCGCGCGCCGCTCCCGGAACATCAAGGATAGAAATAAAGAGATGTTCCGTAGAGACAAATTCGTCATGGAGCTCGGTTGCGATTTTTGCTGAACGCTCAAGCGCTTGCACCAAGTCAGGCGTGAGATAGAGCTGATAGGATGGAGAGAGTACGGAGCCTTGTCCAGAACCTTCTAGCGCTTCGAGTACCGTGTCGGTGAGAAGAATGCCGTCAACTTCAAGTTTTTCTAAGACCGACGTGACAAGACTCTCCTCTTGAAGGAGAAGTGCGCCAAGGAGGTGCATTGGACTCACTTGATTTTGCGCACGCTCAACAGCAAGCTCATGAGCTCGCCGGACTGCTTCTTTTGCTTTTGTAGTGAAGTGATTAAATGGGGGCATAATTTATTGATTGGTTGCGCCGGAGGTATCAGGTTGTGTATCGGGCGCTGCGATTAGTGAGTAAAACTCACCACCCTGCTTTGCTGACGCACCGGTAGTAAGACCGATGACTTCTCCGAAGAGTGTCATAAGAACACTGCCTGCTGTCGCCGATGATACGCTTGCTTCTATGAGGTCTAGATTATCTTTGCTCGGAAGGGTTGCGATTACGCCATTTCCAACGGAATCGGCACCCTTTCCTCCTATGCGTATAACTGACTGTCCGAGTGCGAGTTTCGCTGGGTTAGCGAGCGCAGCGGGAGTGAGTGTTGTGGTGGTACTGAGCGTGAGGTCAAGAATCGCAATAGCGCTTGTGGTAGCTCCTCCGGCGCGCAGTGTCGCTTGAACACGCTCGCCTGAGGGCAAGATGGCTTCAAATTCTTTTGCGTCTGCGGCTGCGAGAGCCGTTTTATCCGCAATTGCCACACCATTTGCATCTATTACTAGACCTCGGGATATGAGAAGTTCGCCTCCTTTTACAGTCACGCGAATCATGCTTTTTTGCACTTTCGCAATCGACTGCGTTGCAAGGTCGTCGTCTTTAATTACTACAGTCTTTTCTGAAGTGACGACAGCTGCGCCTTGCGTCGAAGGGATGACCTTCTCTACCGTATGCTCGACAATCTGATTTACCACCCGCGTTACCTCTGGCGGTGCCTGATCCATGAGCGAGACCGTGACGATGCCTGTAGCAATCGAGGTCACGAACGAAACGAGGAGCGTCAGAAGAACAATTTGGTGTTTCGTCAGTTGCTCGAGGTTCATACGTTAATAAATTATAGCACTGAAATAGCGTTATTACTAGCTCTTGCGCCTGCGATATCGCCTCGTTATTTCCTCCAGATTTTTCGCCAAATCTAGCGCGTCTTTTTCCGTCGCCTCAGGAAGAAACGTGATGCGAATCGAGTTTTTTGGATAGGGGGCACGAATTGCTTCGAGCACGTGCGATGGTGCTTCTGCATTGCTGTCGCATGCAGAGCGCGTAGACGCAGCGACACCTTCTCTATCAAGTGCGATCACTGCCATATCGCCGTCGAGATCAGGGATAGAAATATGGAGATTGTATGGCGCGCGCATTTCACCTATGGGGCCGTTGACATGCGCATCTGGAATTCTTGTTTTGATTTCGTTAAGCGCAATGCTTCGTACATTAAATGTATGTTCGCTGCGCTCTATCGCCTTTTCTTGAGCTTCCTTGAGCGCAACGGCAAGCGCTCCAATTAGCGGCACGTTTTCAGTGCCACTGCGAGAGCCCCTCTCCTGCCCCCCACCATATATAAGAGGAGTAAGTTCGATGCCGCGGCGCACGAAAAGCAAACCAACGCCTTTGGGACCCATTATTTTTTGCGCATCGAGCGTGAGCATGTCTACTCCGAGTTTTTCGACACGAATAGCGAGCCAGAGCGGCGCTTGTGATGCATCGGTGTGAAATAGAATTTTTGAGCTTTCCCTCGCTGCGTTCGGGGCGCGTTCGGAACGCGCATGGCGGATTTCACGTGCAAGTTCTTTTATATTTTGTATCGTGCCGATCTCACTGTTGATCATTTGAATCGACACCAGTTTCGTGTGCGGCGTGATTGCGTCGCGCAGCTCTCTTCGGTTCACTACGCCTTCTGCATCTACAGAAAGTTCAGTAAGCTCAATGCCCTCTTTTGCGAGTGCTCGCAGTGGCTCAAGTACGGAAGAGTGCTCAATGGCACTCGTAATTGCATGCACCTTTTCACCTTCGCGCAGCGCACGACGAAGTGAACCAAAAATTGCGAGATTGTTTGCTTCTGTGCCACCTGATGTAAAGATTATTTCGTCCGCATGTGCACCAATCGTTTGTGCAACACTCTCCCTTGCATGATCAAGTTCCCTCTTTGCCTCCGCTCCTTCCTTATGCAGCGCGCTCGGATTACCAGAAAGTTCGAGGAGTCGAATGAGCTCTGCACGCGCGCGACTTGAGAGCGGAGTTGCCCCCGCAGCATCTGCGTACACACGTTTTCGCCACAATTTCATATATTGTAAATCTACTATATACTGCGAATAATTATGGCTGAAAAGACCTCTCAAATGGGGGCTCGTCCTCCAATTGTCGCTATTGTCGGTCATATTGATCATGGCAAATCAACGCTTCTTGACTACATTCGCAAGAGCAATGTTGTTGAAGGCGAAGCGGGCGGCATCACGCAGCATCTCTCTGCATATGAAGCAGTGCACAAAAATTCTTCGGGCGAGCATCGCATCACATTTCTCGACACGCCTGGTCATGAAGCATTCAAATCGATGCGCTCGCGCGGACTTGAAGTTGCAGATGTTGCGATTTTGGTTGTCTCAAGTGAAGAGGGCGCAAAACCGCAAACACTTGAGGCACTCAAATTAATTGAAAGCGTAGGTATTCCCTACATCATAGCGTTCACAAAAATTGACAAGCCAGGGAGCAATATCGAAAAAGCTAAAATGTCGATGCTTGAGCATAATGTGTTTCTCGAAGGGCTTGGCGGAAATGTGCCCTGGATTCCAGTTTCGGGAAAATCGGGCGAAGGTATACCAGAGCTGCTTGATCTTATATTGCTTGCTGCGGAACTTGAGGGGCTTTTTTCAGATCCTTCTGCTCCAGGTTCTGGCGTCGTCATTGAGGCACATGTAGATAACAAACGCGGCAATACTGCAACGCTAATTGTTGAAAACGGCATGCTTCAAAGTGGTGAGTATGTAGTCTCGGGTGAAGCCTTCGCTCCCGTGCGCATCATGGAAAATTTTTTAGGCAAACCAATTAAAGAAGCGCATCCAGGAAGCCCTGTGGGAATAGTTGGCTTCTCGAGTCTTCCTCGCGTAGGTGCCTCGTGGCGAGCAGTTGAGACTAAGAAACAAGCAGAGGAGCTCGCGCGCGAGCAAATTGTGCGCAAGCCAGTCGTTAATGTCGTACAACCTAAACCAGGCGAAGCAGATGAAGTGCCAGAAGAAAAGCTTCACGTTATTTTGCCGCTTGTCATTAAGACCGATGTTGCTGGCACCGCCGATGCTGTGGAGCATGAGCTCGCAAAACTTCCGCAGGATCCACGTCTTGAAATAAAAATAGTATCAAGAGGTGTGGGCCCTATTAACGAGGGCGATGTAAAACTCGCAGGAAGCGGATCGCCTGGAATAGTTGTCGGCTTCAATGTAAAAGTCGAGAGTGTGGCACGAGATCTTGCAGATCGCCTTGGTGTTCAGATTGGCGTCTTTGAAGTTATCTACAAATTAACGGAGTGGTTAAGCGAAGAAGTAGTAAAACGCCAGCCGCGTGAAAAATTCGAAGAAGCAACAGGATCGGCAAAAGTTCTTAAATTATTTAGCACACAAAAAGGAAAAGTGATTCTTGGCGGCCGGGTTGAAGATGGTGAGCTGCGACTTGGTGAAGTAGTGAAAATCATGCGCCGCGACTTGGAGCTTGGCCGCGGGACTATTGTGTCGCTCCAAACGCAGAAAAAAGAAGTAAAAAATGTCGAAAGCGGAAAAGAATTCGGCGCACAAATTAAAACCTCTGCTGATCCAGCACCCGGTGATATACTCCAGGCGTTTGAAGTTGTTCTCAAATAAGATGTATGAAAAGTCCTAACCCAAACAGACACGAACGATTAACAGAAGCGCTGCGAGAAGTTGCGGCAGAATTTCTAGTTCGTGAAGCGAACCGTAACACGCTTGTGACCGTAACGCGTGTGATGCTCAGCGAAGACAACAAACGCGCCACCATTTACATCACTGTGCTTCCAGATTCTGGTGAAAGAGCAGCTCTCGATTTCGCAAACCGCAATCGCACTGAACTGAAAGATTTTTTTCACACACGCGTCAAAGGTGCATCGCCGCCTGACATGCATTTTGAAATAGATGTTGGAGACAAAGCACGCCGTCACCTCGACGAGCTTTCCAACTAAAGTTAGAGTATTATCACGGCCACGTAGCCAAGTAGTAAGGCAAGAGTCTGCAAAACTCTTATACACGGGTGCGATTCCCGTCGTGGCCTCCAAGCCGGGGTGACGGAACTGGTAGACGTACAGGACTTAAAATCCTGGGAGGCTTTAACCCCTCGTGTGGGTTCGATTCCCACCCCCGGCACATATGGAATTCGCAGCTGCTTTTCTCCTGGTTCTCTTCGGCGCAGTATTGATAATTGCAACGTGGTACTTGTCCACTTCAATTGAAAACGCGTTCAGAAATCTTCCGCCCTTCTTACCATCCACAAACGGTGTTGTTGAAAAACTCCCTTCCATATTGAAGCTCACCAAAGACAGCGTCTTTTATGATATTGGGTCCGGCAATGGCAAGGTGATTTTTGCCATGGCAAGAGTGTATCCAGAGAGTTGCTGCATTGGCATAGAGCGCGGCAGTTTTCAGTACTTTCTAGGTCGTACGAGATCATATTTCTATCCTCAATCAAACGTAACTCTTATACGAGACGATTTTTTTAACGCGCACGTAAAAAATGCAACCCATCTGTATCTCTATTTATTACCGCACACTGTACAGACGCTCTTTCCAAAACTTGAGAGCGAGCTAAAACCGGGTAGTATTGTTGTATCGTGCGACTTTCCGTACAAGAAAAGGGAAGCTGACAAAATAATCGAGATATCTGGAACGAATGCGCACACGCTTTACGTTTATCATCTGTAGTGAAGGAAAATATTAGCAGATATGTTAGCGTATTCTATATCCCGCCCTTAGCTCAGTTGGTAGAGCTGCTCCCTCTTAAGGAGAAGGTCGTAGGTTCGAATCCTACAGGGCGGACTAGGCTGGGGTGGCGGAATTGGTATACGCACTTGCCTTAGGAGCAAGCGGAGCAATCCATGGAGGTTCGAGTCCTCTCCCCAGCACTGATGAACAGCTTCGTAATTTATCCTTACGATATAAGGCTTATGTTACTTGACAAAATGGTACAAAGTATGATATAATACCAGGTGGAACATGCGGCTACCCGCCGCTGTAACTGATCACTGAAAAATGGAGAACGCCAATGTGGTTCGCAATATTGTTTTACCTGGTTCTTGTCGTGGCGCTCTTCGCACTGCGACTCGATGGACTTGCCTACCTTGTCATTGGAGCAATTATCATAGGAATTATCCTTGAAGCTCTCGACAAGCAAAAACTCGGCGATTCTACTCTTGCACGATATTCCGCAGCGAGGCTGCGTGATGTCGCTGCGCGCTACCAGATTCTAATCACTGGCAAAGCTGGAAATACGTGGGACAGAGTTGCTTTCTTCGGCCTCGCTGTTCTCGTAGTTGGATATGGGGTGTGGTGGCTAATGTCACTACTTCCGGTACCCTTCGGCTTGCGCTGGCTTCTTATATTCGGCGCAATGGGTTTTGTCGCACTTATTTTGTCGCTGGTACTTGTAGTTCCAGTGCCGAAACTTGCGCTAATCATCGTGACGAATCGACTCACTGGGCGTCAGCACGTTCTAATTCCGTCGTTCAATTTTCGCTATCCTTGGGAGACATTCAACCGAGGAAGAATCGTGACGACGGAAGCGGAGCGCTCGCAGGAGCATAGTGATGTACTCAGCCAACGCAGCGAAGATGTAAGTTTTCGCGCAAGTTATCTTTCAGCCAATGGCATACGCGTTAATCTGGAAAATCCGGTCGTTATGATGCGGATGTTCGCACCTCTAGCGCCTGTCAATATATCCCATTCAGAGGAAAGTGTTGAAGGAAGCGTATCTGAGGTTACCGAAGGAGTAGTTATGCAAGAAATTACCTCTCGGAGTGTCGAAGATCTTCGAAAGAAGGAGACTATAGATGCCATCGAGGATGCCATCATTGCCACT
>DASPJS010000010.1:0-5863 GCA_035628495.1 Minisyncoccota bacterium | reverse complement strand
TTCATTACTGAGGATGTATTTCCATTGGTAATACAGAGAGCTGTCGGTCTGAAGAAAGAGAATGTCGAGATCAAACTCACACGATAATTAACTCCACCATAGAAGCTCAGGTGAGGACCTAGTCCTCCTAAATGGGTAATTGCACCTCTCCGTAAGGACAAGGGCAGAACAAGAACCACTCCTCGCTTCTATACCCCACGTATCCATCTGGATACGTGGGGATTTTATTTTTTCGTAAATAAAAAATACCGCGGGTTTTTAGTCCACGGTCTTGCATCTGCACCAGTTCAAAATTATCGATTCGCCAAGATTTTACATTTTTCAGCATCTTCCTCATCAAGTCCAAGCTTCAATCGCCGCATCTTCGTCGAAGTACGTTTTGTTTGCATCGGTCATGGCCCAGCCTTTGTGATTCGTGAGTCAATTCCGCCCCCTTCCACAAAAAGAAAGCAGCTGGATTAGACCAGCTGTTTTTTAGTACGAAACAATTGTAATGCTGCAGGATTAATAAAATTCTCAGGTACTTCTTCCAAGCTAAACCACCTCCACTGAGAAAACTTTTCAGGTTCCATGAGAGCTGGTTCCTGATCGGTATTTCCCCAAAAAACGTACAGGATGTCGCCTTCTTTTGCACCTGGGACTGTTCCTAGAAATTTTCGCACTTGAATTTCATTAATACCAGTCTCTTCAACCGTTTCTCGAATAAGATTTTCTCCTATTTTTTCCTCTTTGTTACAGCGGCCACCAGGCGTAGTCCAAAGAGAAACATCTTTGAACTTGTCCAACTTGTAGTGGCGTAGGCCTAACAAGATCTTCTCCTCTTTCTCCAAGAATAGCGATGTGCATATGCTTGGATCTGCCTTCATCTCAAACGGTCCTAAATGTTCCATGATGCGCTCCATTTCCTTACGGACAGTACAAGAAAAAATATTGAAAGACAATCACACATAATTAATCTCTCCCCTTGCAAAATCTCTCCATACATGCGAAAAACTCCCCCACATGGGATGGGGGAGTTTTTCGTTACCCGTGAAGATTACTTTACGGAGTGGTTGGCGCTGGTTGGGTACCACCGGTACCTGGAGTTGGATTAGTCCCGCCAGGGTTGGTACCACCAGTACCGGGGACTGTTACATCAATATTCGTTCCTCCATTTGGAGTCGCTGCTGGTGCAGCGTTAAAGTAGCGTGCGAATAGGAATCCGCCTACTGCGAGCACTACCAAAAGAACAATTACAGCTACCGCCCACCCGGCACTTGTGTCTTCACCGCGATCTATTGATCGCTCGACTGTTCCACTTGGATTGTTTACTACAGTTGCCATAGGTGTTTTTTTAAAACTGATAATTCCACCTCAAGCCTATAGAGCTTACAGTGAAGCATAGATGAAAGAAAAACCGCCGTTTTGATTAGGCGGTTTTTCTTCAAGTGATATTGCGTGTGTTGTTATTTTATTTTTCCTGCGAGACGGAAACTCATGTATGCGAGGTACGTGGTCACAGCGACACCGAGCCATGAGAGCCATATCGGCGCTGACCAATCACCAATGACGAGATCAGCTCCGGTAAATACTCTCCACACGTGCATGATTGCGACGATAATGAAGATCCACCCTACCACAAACGTGTAGGAACGCTCTCGCATTGCCGGAATCTTTCCTATATGCCAGCCGTAGTGAACGAGAATGAGAAAGAGTGCAATATCAAAAATAAGATTCGGTAGCACTGTCTCAGGAGTAATCATTACCCCAAAAAGTGATGCCGGCTTTCCAAGCTGGGCTACCCAAAGGAGCCAGAGAAAGTCCGCAGCGACAAGCCCTGATAAAAACTTTGCTACCTCATGTAATGAAGCATTTTTCATATCTACGTAAAGGAACTAATAATACGCCCTTCAGTGTACCGTAGAAAAATGAGGTATTATGTAGATATGCACATTCGGCATTTCGCGCTCGGAACGGCTTTATTAGCAGTAGCGTTCGCTTTCACGGCTTCAGTATTAGCTAATTCGACAAACCTTTCGTTCGACCCGGCACACGGTGCAGGGCCATTTACATTTTATTGCGCACCGCACACATCTGGGTTTACTAGTGGCGGAACGTATCAAGTCAATCCGAACGGGCCTTGCGTTTTCTCGGTGCCTAATGCTCTCTCTGGTAACAAGAATATCGCTATTTACAAAGGAGAAGTTGGGAGCGCGACATTTGTCGTCGGTGACCTTGTAACCGGTAGCGCAACACTTGTACAGGAAGATACTGTACCGTTTGAAAACGTTATTGGAAGTGATGTCCCATACTTTGCCGTAATTTGGAGTTTTGATCAGTTCGGCGGCTCTAACGGAGCACTTGGAATGCATTTGGCGAACGGAGCAAATCCACTGCCTGAGGGAGCAGAAGAAGGAGTAAATTATTTCATCCTCCCTTGGATCTGGCACACGCCACCGGCCGCTAGCTGCACACTCACAGCAAATCCCGCGGCTATTAGTTCAGGAGAATCATCAATTCTCTCGCTTACTTCGCAATTCGCTTCGACCATCTCAATTGATAATGACGTAGAGTTGTTCGGAACAGGCGCAAATCGCAGCGCATTCGTAATGCCAGCGATTACTACTACCTATATGGCAACTGTAAGTGGCCCCGGCGGTAGCAGCACCTGCACTGTTACGGTATTTGTCGACGAAGAGCCGCCGCCTCCCCCGCCAGATGACAGTGAGCCGCCTGTCGTTACCATTACAAGCCCCGCACATGGCGGCACATACCTCACAACAGACACTGTATTCATTTCAGCAACTATTGAAGATGGCGGTCCGCAAGCGACAGGCATTAATCAAGTGACCTACAAACTCAACGGAGTTGTGGTAAACCCTGCACAGCCGCTTCCGCTTTCCACATCACCGCTTGGTTCTAATACGCTACTCATCACCGCACAAGATGGAGCTGGCAACGAGACACAAGCGACAAGCATCTTCTCCCTTAAAGCGCCGCTAACGGTGACCGCGCAAAACAAGTTTATGCAAGCGGGCGGCCCTCTGCCTACCTTCACCTACACCGTGAGTGGCTTTCTTGGCGCAGACACGTTATCAAATAGCACCACTGGTTCTGCAAGCTGCACGACACCTGCGACTGCTTCTAGCCCGATTGGCACTTATCCAATCACCTGCACTGTTGGAACACTCACTTCAAGCAATTACGCGTTTACAACGTTCGTGGCAGGAACACTCACAGTTGGTTACAAATTTGGCGGATTCCTTCAGCCAATCAACTACACCGGCCATATGGTTGAGCCTGACATCAGTGTATTTAAGGCAGGCAGCACTGTGCCCGTTAAAATTGTGCTCAAGGATGAAAACGGTAACGTTATCCAGTCTGCAACGCCACCGCAATGGCTCACACCACAGAAGGGTGGTCCAATTAATGAATCAGTCGATGAAGCATATTACACCGACCCTGCAACAAGCGGCACCACCTACGAGTGGAAAGGCACTCACCACCAGTTCAACTGGAAAACAAAATCGCTCGACAAAGGTTACTGGTATCGCATCTACGCGAAATTGGATGATGGTTCAATCTACTCCGTAACGATTGGCCTTAGATAAAAGACAGTAAAACAAAAACCGCCCACTTCGGGCGTTTTTTGTTATTTATTTGTAGACATGCACCTAAGACACAGGAGCTGATTCTCGCGCGTCCTAATGTATTTATTGCCGCACGAGCAGGTCAGAATTGTTGAGATCGTTTTTTTCTCAACCCATTTACCGTAGGTAGAGGCAGGTTTTTGTGGGGTTTTTTCATCCATATTATTCAAGAAATGTTAGCGCCTTGCCTCTCTGGGTTCCGCGTCCAGTGCGCCCAATGCGGTGCACATAATCATCGTATGTTGTTGGAAGATCGTAATTGATAACGTGGCTGATGTCTGCGATGTCGAGTCCGCGTGCTGCGACATCGGTCGCAACCAAGATCTGCACGCCGCTGTCTTTAAATAGCCCGAGTGCCCTTTGGCGCTGCGAGTGGCTTTTATTGCCATGAATAGAATCGACTTTAAACCCACGCTCTTTGAGAATTTTTGAAAGTTTCTCAACGCCGCGCTTGGTGCGACCAAACACGAGTACCTTATTAAAGTCTTTTTGCGTGAGTAGGTCGTGAAGGATATCGATTTTAGAATTGCCGGGCGCTACCGTGACGACATCTTGCTCAACATTTTTTGACGTTTCGCCTGTCGTGACTTTGATCCTGACCGGCTCACGCAAGAATTCTTTGATAAGCCCTTCGATCTCTCCTGACATTGTCGCGGAGAAGAAAAGCGTGTGGCGCTCTTTAGGCATCCCCTCCATGATGCGGCGCATGTCGTGTACAAAGCCCATGTCGAGCATGCGATCTGCTTCGTCGAGCACTACCGTGTTAAACTCGCTCAACTTTATCTTTCCACGATCAATAAGGTCCTTAAGACGCCCCGGTGTGCCGATAATGAAATTATTTTTGTAGCGCAGCGCCGAGAGTTGCGGGCCGATAGACATGCCGCCGACGCAACACACAGAGAAAAGTTTGAGTCCTTTTGAAAAACTGCGAAACTCTTGCTCGATCTGTATGGCAAGCTCGCGTGTCGGCACGATTATAAGCACCTGCTCTTTAGGATTGCGCAGAACTTTGTCGATAAGCGGTATGAGAAAAGCTGCCGTCTTGCCAGTACCTGTGTTTGCAATGCCTACGACATCCTCCCCTTTAAGTACGTGCGGGATAGTGCGGTCTTGGATCGGCGTCGGCGCGCTGTAGCCCTTGCGCACGACGTTTGCGATAAGTTCTTTTGAAACAGCAAAATCCTCAAAGCGATGCTCAGGAGTAAAGTGCTCAGTCTCTTCTGTGATGACTGCTTTGTTGATGAAGCGCGACGGGTCAATGTAGACGCCAACGCCTTTTTTCTTTTTTGGTTTGAAGTGCGGAACCGAGCTTCCACGACGTGGAAAACGCGCCGGCTTACTGCCCCTTCTAAACGAATTTCTATTGTTATACATAGCTTTTAGCTCTTTGGCTCGAGATTCTTGAGAGCTTAAAAGCAATAAAAACCAGGAGAATTAGATTACCCCTACAGTATATACTGAGCGGCACCTTTTGTCAAGTCTCCCCCTCGTCGCCTTTGTTAACTACCTCACAAATGCTACGCTCGAAGAAGAGGAGGATCGGCGATGGTACACAGAGATCCCGACATTGCATTCTCGATTACTCCGGCAGATCTGGAGAGATTCCACAGACAAGAGCGAGTCCTCAGAAGACTCAAGCACACCGACCCCGAAAAATACGAAAAGCTAATGACTCCACGGGCAATCTTGCGCCGCCTGATGTCATACGCGAAGAAGCCAAATGGAAAGCCAAACCTGCGCGTGGTGAAATAGAATACAGTTGTGGACTCTGAATCGCCTCACGGAAGGCGATTTCTTTTTTCCTCCCCTCGCTTGTGATAAGGTGGGGCAAGTAGCTTCGGGAGGTGAAGATGCGCCTACTCACTAGCGTTCCAGATTTGCTTGTCGACGCGTCAAAATTCCTGTTCCATCAACTATTAGTTGGAATGTCGAGAGTCGCTGCACATGCCTACCGAGCATTGCCGGAGACTTCGTGGGAGCGAGTCGAAAAACACGGCGAGAATATAGTTGTCGGAAGGCCTAAAGGGAACTACAACCTCTTGAAAAGCAGCGTCGTCTGGGTCGTTGATCACAGGCACAAAACGGTGCGGCTTGTGTGGGATATACCTCAACAGTACAGCGCCCCTGGAACTATGTTTTGAGCTTTACGCCGCCTGCGAGTTGCAGGCGGTTATTTCTTATGTACTATGCCGTCCTGCGAACGACCGAATAAAATCGCGAGCTGCTTCGTTGCG
>DASPJS010000009.1:0-3755 GCA_035628495.1 Minisyncoccota bacterium | reverse complement strand
AACCAGATTGGTGTAGAGGTAGAATTCGCAGCAGCGCCAAAATTTGTTGTGGGAGTAAACCAATTGCCTGCACTTCCTCCAGCTCCCGAAATTGCACCGCAGACAATATTGCCGCTCGAGTCCGTAGTGAGTGCGCGTGTCGTGTCGCAAGAGCCAAATCTACCAAGAGTCGTAGTGCCAGTATTGGAAATAGAGAAGAGTGTTGTGTTCGTGGATCCCGTTGATGACGCTACTACGAACAAAGTCGTCGTTGCTCCGGTCGAACCAGTTGGCGTAGAAACTGACAAAATGCCCAATGGCGATGTGGTACCGAAACCTACTTGACCGTGTCTCGTTATTACCCCTCGAGTCGTCTCGGAATAATTCCAGCCACCAGTCGTAAAGAATATACTTCCCGAGCCGCCACTACTGTCATCGATATTTGCAGATAGATAGAGATTTCCTTTTGTCGCCAATTGGCCCGCATTCACTAGCTCAGCCTGACTAAAGGAGCTGCCATATGTAGTGAGTGAGGCATAGCCATCTGTGTCGTTATTTACGGTAAATTGTGCGAGTCCTTCATTGTGATAATTTCGAATTGTAGATCTAACTCTTCCGGACGTGGTTCCTTCAATTGAAAGTTTATTCGCAGGGCTCGATGTTCCAATGCCGACATTGCCGCTGCTGTAATAAATGTCACTACCGGAAGTCGTCCACTGGGAGCTCGTCAGCCCTGCAACGGTTATTCCGTCAGGAATATCTGCGTCAGTGAGTCCCGCAAGACCATTGACCGTACCGTTTGTGATGAGAACTCCATTGAGCTTGTCGATGCGCTGAGTGAGAGCGATGTTATTGACCGGACCGCCAGCGGATGGAAACGATGGCGCCGGTGTATTAACGAGTCCAAAAAATTCAGAGCGGAGCGTATTAGACAATTCTTGCAGTTTCGACGTGAGCATGCTCTCACTGACGCCGGAGACTGTTTTCTCGATCACTCGCTCAATCACCGGCCGAGTAACATTCTGCACGACGGGCGAACTTGTTTGCGCAACCTTGCCCTGCGTCTCTGCCCCTGCGACATTCGAGCCCGGTGCGGATTTTTGTGAAAGAGTATTATTTTCACTAGATCCAAACAGAGGCGTAGCTTGTACTGCAAGATATGGCCGAGCCTTCTTCGGAGCACCAAATATGAATTCAAAAATCTTTGCGAATATCGGTGACGCCACTTGTGATCCTTCTAGTGCAACCGGCACATTCGCCAGCAATTGAGGATTAAGTCGCGCCGCAGAGACACTCAGCGCAAGCAAGAACACTAGCGACGACGCTGCAAAGAATACTTTTGCGCCTGCAACGAATCGCCTAGACGACACAGCATGAGCTTTTTTGTGAACACTATGCTCAACTGCCGGATCTGAAATAGCTGTTGAAGTCACTGCGACAGCCTCTGCAGAAATTGGTTTTATCTTTTCTGGGTGCAAAAAGCTAAGATCTGTCACTCTGAATTCAATTCTTTTCCGCGCAGCGTCTGTTCTCTCGTATTCTTCCAATCGAATTCTCGAGAGATACTTCGCCTCTTCAACCTTCTTTACCTGCTTACCGTGTAGAAAATCCGCAAGTGAAGATTCGTCCAGATACCAGGTACGACCAATGAGAATGCCTCTGACACTCTTGCGGCGTGCCAAGCGAGTAATGTAATCATTGGTAATACCAAAGCGTTCACTCGCGATTTTTGCGGAGATATATCCAGACGGAATCAAATTTTCGGGCTCTATACTATTCATTTCCAAAAAAGACCAAAAAATATAGGCAGGTCGCCTAGCGACCTGCCCTGTAGATATAATTATATTGCCTCGCAATTTCTAAAGAATTGAGCACAATTGTTTCCTGTGGATTCCCATTCTCAGTGTTCGTATCTAACTTACTGCTAGTTTGCTCTAATCATCGCTTATACCTTACTGTAATTACCCTTTATGCTATATTAGCTATACGTATGACGAGCGCAGCAGTAAGACGAGATACTTCTCAACGAAGCCATTTCTCGGCAACACTGATTCCATGAACAAAAGAAAGCTCGACACAAAAAAGAAAAGAGTTTCTGGGATCATTGAGATCACTCGAAAAGCCACCGGATACTTGCCCTTTACAGATGGTAAGGAAGATGTCGAAATTAAAACGGAGGACCTTTTCGGGGCTCTCAATGGTGATACCGTTGAGGTTGAGCTCACACAACTCTTCCCTCGCCCTAAAGGCAAGGTCGTGAAAATTATCTCTCGCGCTCGTGAGGAATTTGTTTCTACTCTTAAAGAAAATGCGCAACATATTGTTGCAGTTCCAGATGATGTACGATTTTACCGACCAATTCTTCTAAAAGACGAGCATATCTATACACCCGAAGAAAAGGTCATGGTTCGTCTCATATCGTTTGACGGACGCAAAGATCCAGAAGGAGTGATCGTAAAACATTTAGGTCGCGCCGGTGAGCATCGTGTAGAGATGAATGCGATTGTACTTGAACACGGCTTTCGTACGGAGTTTCCTGAAGATGCAATTCGCGAAGCCAGAGAGTATCAAGCGAATCATAAAAAAATAATTGACGCAGAGCTACCATCGCGCACTGATTATCGTCACAAACCTACGTGTACCATTGATCCCGTCAATGCTAAAGATTTTGATGACGCGCTCTCATTCGTAACCCTCTCTGACGGCGAAATGGAGATAGGTATCCATATCGCAGATGCAACGCACTTTGTACGCCCCGGCACCGCACTTGATGAAGAAGCGAAGAGGCGCGGCACCAGCGTTTACTTGGTCGACACTACCATACCTATGCTCCCCCACGAGCTCTCTGCCGATATTGCGTCGCTGAAGCCAAATGAGGATCGACTTGCATTCTCTGCGGTATTTCGGATGAATCAAAAAGGAGAGGTGCTTGAGCGTCGATTTGAAAAGTCGGTCATTCGATCCCAAAAACGTTTTACATACGAAGAGGCTCAAAAAGTTTTATCATCGGGCAAAGGTGACTTTGTTGTCGAGCTCGGCAAACTGCGCGCGCTCGCGCGAATTCTCAAAAAGAAACGGGAGCAAGAGGGTGCTATCGATTTCGGCGACAACGAGTTTAAGTTCACACTTGATGAAAAGGGCTCCCCTATCAAGGTAGAGCGCAAGGAGCGACTCGAGACGATGTCGCTTATCGAAGAATTTATGTTGCTTGCTAACCGAGAAGTAGCGGCCTACATTTCGAAGCTCGCGGAAAAAGTTCCAGAAAAGAATCTCGTATTTCTGTATCGCATCCACGATGATCCGAAAGAAGATCGTATTGCGGAGCTTGCAACATTTGTTCGAGCAATCGGCTATGAATTCGGTCAAAGCAAAAAGAAAAAATACTCAGCACGCGACATTTCTTCCCTACTTAAAGAAATCGAGGGCAAGCCTGAGGAGCACCTCATTCGTACGGCAACACTACGCTCTATGGCCAAAGCGATTTACTCCACTCGAAACATTGGACACTTTGGTCTCTCGTTTAAGTACTACACACACTTCACCTCTCCTATTCGCCGCTATCCTGACATGCTGGTGCATCGCATTCTTGCATCTCACCTGAATGGCAAGCCGCTCACGAGAAAAGAGTTCACCGATCTTGAAAAACTCGCGATCGCTACATCGGAGCAAGAAGCGAAAGCCGTCGATGCGGAACGCGAATCTATTCGGTACAAGCAAGTGGAATTTATGCAGGGAAAGATTGGGCAGATATTCGATGCGGTTATTTCAGGAGTAAC
>DASPJS010000008.1:0-15212 GCA_035628495.1 Minisyncoccota bacterium | reverse complement strand
AAGGGTGGCGGTCACAAGCGCCTCTTCCGCGACGTTGATTTCTCATACAACAAGCACATTCCTGCACGAGTTGAATCTGTTGAGTACGATCCAAATCGCTCAGGCTTTATTGGCGTCTTGGTATACCGCGACGGTGAGCGACGTTACGCACTTCTCCCACAATCAGTAAAAGTAGGAGACACGATCGAGACTGCAGATAATGCTCGCGCACGCATCGGAAATCGCATGCCGCTTAAAAATATTCCGATTGGTGCATTCGTCTACAATGTAGAAGTAAAGCCAGGCAACGGAGGCAAGCTCGGTCGCGCAGCAGGTACGCACATTGAAGTTATTGCACGCGATGGCGGCTATGTAGACCTTAAGATGCCATCAACTGAGGTGCGCAAAGTGCTCGAGACATGCTGGGCAACGCTCGGAGAAGTCTCAAATCCGGAAAATAAACTCATGAACATCGGCAAGGCTGGCCGCAGCCGTTGGTTGGGTATCCGCCCGACTGTGCGCGGTACAGCGATGAATCCAGTAGATCACCCACACGGCGGCGGTGAAGGCCGACAGGGAAGAGGATTGCGCCGCGCGAAAAGCATGTGGGGCAAGCCAACCGGAAAAGGACAGAAGTCCCGCACACCAAAGAAATACTCAAATTATCTTATCGTCTCTCGCCGCAAAGTCGGAAAGAGAACACAGCAAAGCAAGTAAAGAGTAACCCCGCACAAATGCGGGGTTATGCATGGAGAAGAGAGCTTACCTATGAACGAATTCGCGATGTAGGTCGTTTTTTCGCGTTGGCTTTAAACTTGGCGGCAACGCTCCTCGCAATTTGCATATGAGGTTTAATAAGTCTCTTGCCTGTAGCCCGAAGAGTTTCGCTTGAAGGATACTCCTCCTTAGTCTTGCTCATTGCAATCTCCGTTATCTAGAGCGTGTCTTTTGACTTGTCATTCCAGCAAAACGCACTTGGTTACGGTACCGTTCTTCGTCGGGCGATTCTTTGGAAGGCTGAGGTTGAGTTTTTTGTGGTGCATTCGACTTCTCATCCTGCATCGCAGACCTCTTTGTTTGTTACAGTCTCAAATTACTCTATAGCCTCAGCGTACCCAAATCAACCCCAAATTTGACTGATTTACCGTTATCCTGTAATATCTTTTTACTCCCGCTCGGGCGGGTTTTTGTTTAGATATGGCGCGATCGCTCTCAAAAGGTCCTTATGTGGACGCAAAACTCCTCAAAAAAATTGAGGGGAAAAAACCTCAAGCAACTGGGGTTATTAAGACGTGGGCGCGCCGCTCTCAGATCGCTCCCGAGATGGTTGGCTTTAAATTTGGAGTTTACAACGGCAAGACACATATCGAGGTGCTTGTCAGCGAAGACATGGTAGGGCACCGATTGGGCGAGTTTTCTCCAACGAAAAAATTCCTGCGACACGGAGGTAAGATGCAGAAAGAAATCGAACTTAAAGCTAAGGAAGCAGAAATTGCTGCAGCATCTGCAGCAAAAGCTGCCGCTGACGCAAGTGGTGGCAAGGCAGGTGCACCGCCAGCTAAATAATAAATTAATATGGCAGACGCAACCGCAACACTCTCTAACTATCGACAAGCGCCGCGCAAGGTGCGTCTTGTTGCTGATTTGATTCGCGGTAAAGATGCAGCACATGCACTGGCACTTCTCTCTACTCTTCCGAAGCGTGCAAGTGAGCCGATGGCAAAGCTTCTTCGCTCTGCACTGGCAAATTCCAAAACGACACAACCAGAAAATTTGATAGTTTCAAAAATTGAAGTAAATGGCGGCATTGTCTTCAAGCGCCAGATGCCACGAGCGCGCGGTCGAGCATCGCTCATTCGAAAAAAGACCAGTCATATCACGCTTGCTCTTAAAGAGAGAGCGCCAGCAAAGAAATAATATGTCTAAAGTAGTACACCCATATTCCCATAGGCTAGGAATTCTACGCGATTGGCGACATCGCTGGTTTGCCGCAGATGGAAAATATCAGCAGTATCTGCGAAGCGACATTCTTCTTCGTGAGTACCTTCTTAAGATTTTGCGCGGTATGTATATTGGCGGTCTTGAAATTGAACGCAACGAAAAAACACTTCGCGTGGTCATAAAAACCTCACGCCCAGGCCTTATTATCGGCCGCTCAGGAGAGGGCTCAAAAGAGCTGCGCAATAAAATAATTTCATTCCTTACAAAAAAAGGAATGACAGTACCAGAAGTCAAACTTGATATCGAAGAAATTCGCTCACCGGAGAGTAACGCAGCAATTGTTGCCTACATGGTTGCAGAGGGTCTTGAGAAGCGAATGCCATTTCGTCGTGTGCTCAAGCAAACAATTGAAAAGGTAATGGCGAATCGCGACGTGAAAGGGGTGCGCATCGGTCTTGCAGGAATGCTTGGCGGTGGTTCGATGTCACGCCGCGAAGAGCTCAAAAAGGGTCGCATTCCGCTTCAGACCTTCCGCTCGGATATCGACTTCGCTCGTGAGCGGGCAAATCTTCCTCTTGGTGTCATTGGCGTCAAAGTTTGGATCTACCGCGGAGAAGTTTTTGAAACTGACGCAAAGGAAAAATCGAAAAAATAATTATGTTGTTTCCTAAGAAAGTAAAATATCGCAAGTGGCATACCATGCGTCGCAATCTCAAGAAGGGGAAAGTAGAAACCCGCGGTATTACTATTGCGTTTGGTTCTCACGGTCTAAAGGCGACCAGCCATGCCCGCATCCGCTCGAATCAGCTTGAGAGTGCGCGCAAAGTAGTAGTGCGCTCGCTCGGAAAGACTGGAAAGATGTGGCTGCGCGTTTTCCCAGATAAACCATTTACGCAGAAACCGCCTGAAGTGAAGCTCGGTAAAGGCAAGGGCGACCCGGTTGGTTACGAAGTTGAAGTATGGCCAGGCCGTGTTCTCTTTGAGGTTGATGGCGTTGGGGACGCTATTGCTGTTGAGACGCTCGCTAAGGCAGGTAAAAAGTTGCCGCTTAAAACACGCGTTGTTGCACGGGGACACTAAACTATATGGCAAAGAAGACTCTTAAAAATCACACTCCGGAAGAATTGACTAAAATCCTCGCAGATAAGCGAGAGGAGCTTCGAGCCTTGCGCTTTTCGGTAGCTGGTAGTAAAAATCGCAACGTCAAGCTCGGCAGGACTTTGCGCAAGGAGATTGCAAAAGCACTCACAGAGCTTAACAGCCGCAAGGCAACCGCATAATTATATGGAGCACAAAACGGTACATAGGAAAGAGCTTCGCGGCACGGTAGTGTCGGATAAAATGCAGAACACTGTAGTTGTTTCTGTGTCGCGCTACGTGAAGCATCCGAAATACAAGAAATATATGAAGATCACAAAGAAATATCACGCCCACAACCCAGAGAACCGCGCAAAAGAGGGCGAGGTAGTAACCATCCGATCATGCCGACCAATTTCAAAGACCAAGTCGTTCGAAGTAGTTTTTAAATAATATGATTCAGCCACGCTCACTCGTTACCATTGCAGACAACACAGGCGCCAAAATTGGTCGCATTTTCAAAGTGCTTGGCTCTGCGCACAAGCGCTATGCTGAAATCGGAGAAGTGGTTACGCTTTCTGTTCAATCTGCAGAACCGCGCAAACAAGTTAAGAAAAAAGACGTGCTTCGAGGTGTCGTTGTACGCCAACGCAAGGCATTCCGTCGCAGAGACGGCTCCTATATTCGATTCGACGAAAATGCGGTTGTAATTATTGAAGGCCAAGGAAAGAACGCAAAAGAGCCTCGCGCAGGACGCATCTTCGGACCTATTCCTCGTGAGCTTCAGGAGCTTGGTTATCAGACGATTATTTCTCGTGCGCCGGAAGTTGTATAGCATCATGAGTAAACTTCACGTAAAAAAAGGAGACACCGTTGTGGTACTTGCTGGAAATGACAAGGGCAAATCAGGCAAGGTAACAAAGTCGTTCCCGAAACTCGGGCTAGTGCTTGTTGAGGGAGTTGGTATACGCAAGAAGCATCAGCGCGCGCGACGTGAAGGTCAGAAAGGTCAAATCATCGACAAACAATTTCCGATTCACGTGAGTAACGTTTCGCTCAAGAAATAATGTATGGCTACTAAACTATTTCAAGATCAACAGAAAACTGCATTTGAGGGACTCAAGGGAACTTTTGGCTGGCAAAATGTCATGCAAACGCCACGCGTTGAGAAAGTTGTCGTCGCGGTTGGGGTAGGCAAGATGATAAAAGAAAAAGGCAAGCTTGATTTGGTACAGGATCGTCTTTCTAAAATTACCGGACAAAAAGCAGTTAAGCGCGGTGCAAAAAAAGCAATCGCATCATTTAAGACTCGCATCGGCGACACGGTGGGCTACCAAGTGACGCTGCGCGGCAAACGAGCAGAAGATTTTCTTAATCGTCTCGTCCATATCGCTCTTCCTCGCACAAAAGACTTCCGCGGTCTTGACGATAAGGCAATCGATGAAATGGGTAATTTTACTCTAGGCATTAAAGAGAACACCGTGTTTCCAGAAACCGCCGATGAAGAATTAAAAGATGTATTCGGCATGGGTATAACCGTTGTAACAACAGCAAAAACAAAAGAAGAGGCAAAGGCGTATCTTATGCATCTCGGTTTTCCGTTCAAGAAAGCTTAGCCACAAAAAATAAAAAGCCTCGGACGAAAGTCCGGGGCTTTGAGCTCAATTTCCTAGAGCAGACTGGGTGAGCGCTACGAGGGACAGGGCTGCGATGGAGACCGCTGAGACAGGGGAGCTTTTGATCTCTTCTGCTAAGTGTTCGTAGAGCTCTTCGCGCGTGTCTCCCGCCACGCTTCCTGCGATAGCGATCTTTACGAGCCTCTCTATTTCTGCTTGCATTTGCTCTAATGACAAATCGGCCATAGCAACCTCGCTTCCAGTAATGAGTCTTAAACTATTATAGACTATTAATTAGTAAAAGTCAATAGTCGTTAATAGTCCTTGCAATGCATCTTTCACAGAGAGGGGATTCCTTTTTCTTGATTTTCCGGAACAACTGCCAAGTAATAAAAAAGTCCCGGCTTAATAGTCCGGGACTCTACAAAGCGCGACCAGTCAGTGTCTTGCTTTGAATTTTAGTAGGCCACTACAGATTGAAGAGAGAGGCCGCTTCCACCATCTGGGCTTGAGTATCTGACTTATCATCAGACGTGCCACAGTTCGCTGAAGCAAGGGTTGCTCCCTAACTCTGTAAGGGAGATTTATCTCAAGATCATTGAACTTGTGCACTAGAAAATCATACTCGTCACCGTCTGCTCCATGCCATATCCATACGTCTGGAGGGGGAGCGAAATGATTGCGGATTTTCATTCTAGCGATGTCTGCCACGGAACCGAGATAGTTCCAATGTCCATTCATCAGCGCTTTCATAATCTCTTCTTCAAGTTGAGATCGAGAAAGATTAGCGGGGTTAACTGGCATCGATTTTTACTCCAGGTTTTCTTGGTGTAGACAATCCGAAGCCATTAGAGCATAACAAATGCAGAGTGTCAATTTTATCCTATAAAGAACGTTTCTATTATCTGTCACAAAATGCAGCAAAATTTGACTATTTTGTCACTTTCGCGTATATTCACACGAGCCCAGAAGGGCTCCTTTTTTCTGTTAGGTCTCGTTTAGTCCAACGGCCTTTGGGCCGAAATAAACTAGGGCGAGGGATACCGGCAGAATCATAACTCCAGAAAGGCTAAAAATAAGGAGTAATCCATTCAACATGGCAAAAAAGTCAACAGTAGCAAGGTCAAATCGACCCCCGAAATTCAAGTCGCGGGTTGTTCGACGCTGTTTCCGTTGCGGTCGCAAGCGTGCATTTATGCGCGACTTCGGCATGTGCCGTGCGTGCTTCCGAGAAGCCGCAAATGAAGGCCTTATTCCAGGCATCCGAAAATCATCATGGTAACTGACCCAATAGCAGATTTACTTACTCGACTCCAAAATGCTTCGCGCGTGCGCAAAGACTCTGTCTCTTTGCCATATTCAAAGATGAAATTCTCAATTGCACAGGTGCTTTCTAAAGAGGGCTACGTTGGAAATGTCGATAAGAAAAAAGATAATTCTTTCACCATTGCACTCAGCTACAAAAACGGCCGCGCAGTAATTACCGGCGCAAAACGAATTTCAAAACCATCACGTCGCATGTACATGAGCGTTCACGATCTTAAGCCAGTCATGCGCGGACATGGCCTTTTGGTACTTTCTACTCCAGAAGGGATTCTCTCTGGCAAAGACGCACGCGACAAGCGTGTAGGCGGCGAAGCGCTATTTGAAATTTGGTAAAACAATATGTCACGACTTGCTAAACAACCAATTGCAGTACCTCCAAAGACTGAAATCACAGTCACGGATGGTGACGTGCAGGTAAAGGGACCAAAGGGAACACTTACACGCGGTGGTCATCGCCTCATTGCTATCGAGGTTGGCGGTGAAGGGGTGCAGGTCTCAACAAAATCGCAGACACTTGAAGCACGAGCAGCGCTTGGTGCCTACGCTTCGCACATCCGAAACATGATCGAAGGGGTCAATGCGGGGTTCACCAAAAAACTTCTTATCGAAGGCGTTGGCTACAAATGGGACGTTGCTGGTAAGACACTCAACCTTTCCCTCGGCTTTTCTCATCCAGTCAAAATGGCAATTCCTGAAGGTCTCACCGTAACGATCGACAAGGGTGTGCTCACTATAACGGGCCCAGATAAAGAAATGGTCGGGCAATTCGCGGCAAATGTGCGAGCGCTTAAGAAGCCTGAGCCGTACAAAGGAAAGGGTATCCGATACGATAAAGAAGTAATCCGCCGTAAGCAGGGCAAGAAGGCTGTATAAACGTATGAATCGCGCTATCCAAAAAAGAATAAGCCGAGAGCGTCGTCATGCACGCATTCGCGCGCGTGTTATCGGCTCTCCTGAGCGTCCACGACTCACGGTCTACAAATCGAATCGTTTTATGCACGCGCAAATAATTGATGATGCCGCTGGAAAAACCTTACTTTCGGGGACTACTAAAGGCATCAAGGCAAAGAAAATGGAAGCGGCAAAGAAATTGGGAATTGATATCGCAAAGCGAGCAAAAGAGATGGGGATTTCCGCAGTAGTGTTTGATAGAAGCGGGTTTCGTTATACAGGTCGCGTTGCGACACTTGCTACAGCAGTGCGGGAAGGGGGCCTCAAAATGTAAATATTATGGATGATACAAAAATACAAAACGATAAAAAACTCGAAACCGGAGCAAATACCCCCGAGGTCTCAGCTACCGAGGTAACTGCTGCGCAAGGCGCATCTCCCGAGGCTCCTGCAGCAGATGAAAAAGGTGGACGACGCGAGCGTCGTGGTCGCCGTTCTCGACAAGGCTCAGGACGTGCACGTACAGAGCGAAAGAGTGAATTTGATACAAAAATGATAAACATTCGTCGTGTAGCGCGCGTAGTTGCAGGCGGTCGTCGCTTCTCTTTCAGCGTTGCGCTTATCATCGGAAATAAGAAAGGAAAAGTAGGCGTCGGAGTCGGAAAGGCAGGAGACACTACGCTTGCAATCGATAAAGCAACTCGTGATGCTAAGAAACATCTAGTAACGGTGCATCTCACAAAAGACTCTTCAATTGCGCACGAAGTATCGGCAAAATACACTGCTTCCCGAGTCTCGCTTATTCCAGCTTCTGGCCGTGGTCTTGTGGCGGGTTCGTCTGTCCGTCCGGTTCTTGAACTCGCGGGTGTCACAAACATCATTGCGAAAGTCCATTCCGGAAGCAAAAATGGTCTCAATAATGCGCGCGCAGCCATAGAGGCGCTTCGAGAACTTAAAGCGTAAATTTATATGCAACTTCACACTCTAAAGCGAAATACTCAGCGAAAGACTTCTCAGCGCGTTGGCCGAGGCGGCGGACGTGGCAAGACCTCTGGACGCGGTACCAAAGGTCAAAAGGCGCGCGCAGGTCATAAAATGATGCCAGCGATTCGCGAGCAACTTAAGAAGCTTCCAAAGCGCCGCGGGTATAGCTTTAAGAGTATTGAGGTGCGGCACGCAATAGTAAATGTAGGATCGCTTGAGAAATTCTTTTCCGCGGGAGATATCATTAATCCAAAAGTTCTCAGCGAGCGAGGTCTCATTCGTGGGTCTGCTCGAGTGAAAATATTGGGCGATGGTGAGCTTACAAAAAAACTCACGATCTCAGGATGTTTGGTTTCTGGAAGTGCTAAGGAAAAAATTGCAAAAGCAGGCGGCACGATCGCATAGCTATGAATACATTTTTGCAAAAACTGACTCTGCTCCTTTCTGACAGGAGTTTGCGTAATAGACTTCTTTTCGTACTAGGAGCACTTATTGTATTCAGAATTCTCTCAGCTATCCCAATTCCTGGTGTTAATGCCGCGCAACTTGCACTTTTCTTCACAAACAATCAGTTTTTTAGCTTCCTCAATCTTTTCTCAGGCGGCGGTTTATCTAGTCTCTCAATTGTGATGCTCGGCGTTGCTCCGTATATCACTGCATCGATTATCATGCAGCTCCTTACCATGATGATTCCGCGCCTCAAGCAGCTCTACCAAGAAGAAGGGGAGTTGGGACGCCAGCGCTTTAGCCAATACTCGCGGCTTATTTCGCTTCCGATAGCCATCGTTCAAGGTATTAGCTTCCTGCTAATCTTGCAGCAGCAGGGTGTTATTTCACAGCTCACGCCGATGCAATTTGCCGTAAACCTCATTGTCATAACCGCAGGATCAATGCTTCTTATGTGGATTGGTGAGCTAATTTCTGAGTTTGGCCTTGGCAATGGCGTTTCTATTCTCATCTTTGCGGGTATCGTAGCGGCACTTCCGCAGCAGATAAGCCAGCTTGTCTTCTCGTTTGATCAGTCACAAATTCCTGTGTATGTAGCGTTCCTTGCTGCGGCGATAGCAATTGTCGCGGGCGTCGTTATCATCAATGAGGCAGAGCGTCCCGTGCCCGTGACGTACGCCAAAAGGGTACGCGGCATGAAATTCTTTGGTGGCGCATCAACGTACTTGCCACTTCGGCTCAACCAAGGAGGTGTCATCCCGATCATCTTTGCGCTCTCGCTTCTCCTTATTCCTCAAATGTTCGCAAGCTTCTTCGCAACATCCGCCAATCCGATTCTCGCTGGCGTTGCTAACTCAATTCTTGGCACATTCCAAAATCTCCCAGTATATGGGCTGCTCTATTTTATATTGGTGTTCTTCTTTACTTACTTCTACACGGCAGTGACGTTCGACCCTAATCAGATTGCAGAAAATCTCCAGAAGAATGGCGCGTTCATTCCAGGAGTCCGTCCAGGCGGTTCAACGTCTGAATATCTTGGTAAAATTATTACCCGCATTACGTTTGTCGGTGCGTTATTCCTCGGTATAATCTCAGTTCTTCCAATAATCATGCAGTCGGTCACAGGAATACAAACGCTTGCGCTTGGCGGCACAGCACTCCTAATTGTTGTTTCGGTAATCCTCGATCTTGCACGACGCATTGACGCGCAAATCTCGATACGGGAGTATTAAAGAATGCAGATAAATACTTTCCTAATGATGGGGCCGCCTGGGTCTGGTAAAGGCACCCAGGGTAAGCTTCTAGCTGAGAAGATCGGCGCCGAGCTGTACTCAACAGGCAATAGGCTTCGAGAAATTGCAGAGCATGGTTCATATTTCGGTAAACGGACAAAAGAAGTCATCGATGCTGGCGATCTGATGCCGGAGTGGGTGTCCATATATCTTTTTGAAGATAAACTTATTGGTTTAGAGCCCGACGATAAAATAGTATTCGACGGATCGGGGCGTAAAATTCTCGAAGCCCAAAAGTTTGACGAGGTGCATGAGTGGCTCAGACGACCCTACATAGTTGTCTATATTCATGTAGGTGAGGACGAGCTCCATGAGCGTCTCTTAAATCGACAAGAAAAAGAAGGGCGCGCAGATGATGACGCTAAAGCGGTAACCTTGCGTTTTCAAAAATTCCACGAACATACTCTGCCATCCATAGAATTCTTTCGCTCGAAAGAAAAACTAGTTGAAGTAAATGGCGAACAGCCGATAGAAGACGTGCATCAGGCAATTCTCAAAATACTTACTCTCCCGTGATTGCAAAAGACAAAAACGATATAGAAACCCTGCGTATTGCAGGGCGTGCGCTTGGGGAAGTCCTCAAGGAGCTTTCGCGTGTAATAACACCAGGAATGACAACGGCTGAGCTCGATGTTATTGCTGAACGAGAGATAGAAAAGCGAGGAGGAAAATCGACATTTCTGGGCTACAGGCCTGACGGTGCTCCACTTCCGTATCCTTCTGTGCTATGTATTTCAATAAACGATGAAGTAGTGCATGGCATTCCAAATCAAAATGTAGTGATTAAGGAAGGTGATCTGGTGTCGATCGACCTTGGCCTCTCAATAAATGGATATTTTGTCGATTCTGCGGTAACCGTATGCGTGGGGAAGTGTGATGAGAATGGACTCAGGCTCGCAATGGCAACTCGCGAAGCGCTCGGTGCTGCGATCGCGCAAGCTACAGTAGGAAATCATATCGGCGATATTGGCGCTGCGGTGGAGCGAATTGCGAATAAATATTCTTTTGCTGTTGTTGAAGACTTAGGAGGTCATGCGGTGGGGAGGGCAGTACATGAAAAGCCGTTCATTCCTAATTACGGTCCGGAAGGAGAAGGTGAAGAAATAGTGGAAGGAATGGTACTTGCGATTGAGCCAATGCTCACTGAAGGGAAGGGCGCAATCGCGCTTGATGCGGATGAATGGACATATCGTACAAAAGACGGGTCGCGCGCAGCGCATTTCGAACACACGATACTAGTGACTAAAAACGGTCCTGAAATTTTGACGCAGTAGTTTGCATTAAGGTCGGAATTGCGCTACAGTGCCGGTATTCGACAAGCGAGTGTAAGCTCGCTTTTATTATAGAAAGGCAGGGAATATAGCGTTACTTTAATGAAAAAAAGCCCAAAAGAGGAAATAACATTTGTAATGATCAAGCCTGATGGCGTGCGTAAGGGGCTTGTTGGTGAAATTATTAAGCGTTTTGAGCAGCGTGATCTAAAAGTAGTTGCACTCGAAATGTTTATGCCGACATTTAAAATGATGGATAATCATTATCCAAAAGACAACGCGTGGCTTACGCGCATAGGGGAGCGAACAACGGGCACCTACAATAAATATGGTCACGATGTAAAAAGAGACTTTGGAACGACTGATTTTCATAAAATTGGAAAGATTGTGCGAGGCTGGCTTATCGACTACATGACCTCTGCGCCGCTTGTGAAGATGGTTATACAAGGCGTACATGCAGTAGACATGGTTCGAAAAATTGTAGGGCCTACCATGCCGAACCAGGCGGATATGGGGACCATTCGCGGTGATTATTCTTCTGATTCTGCAATTAGCGCAAATATAGAAAAACGCGCAATTTTTAACCTTATCCACGCTTCTGAGACTCCGGATGAGGCTAAGCACGAGATTAAGCACTGGTTTGGCAAATCGCCCATACACTCGTACAAACGCTTTGGTGTTGACGAATAATACCGACGATTCTGCGTCGGGACCCCGACCGAAACGTCAGGGCTTGCATCCCAAAAAATTTGGTATACTAAAAATAGGACTACGGGGGCAAAGTCCTTAAATAAAACTTTGGGAAGCTTGGAGTTGTTCTAGCGTAAAGCTAGAGCATAGGGCACCCACCTGGTAAAACCAGGACACGCTTCCGCAGTCCATCACAGCATCCCGCCAGGGCTTTACGCTATGGGGGGATTTTGTGTGAGAACTGATTATGTCGCTATTTTTTAACGCACTTGCAGTAGGAACAGCCCTTGTTACGGCTGTGCTCTATATATACGGAAAAGAGAATTCCTTATTTTGGTATTACTGGTGGTATGACATCCCCATGCACATTCTTGGGGGGCTCGTGATAGGTTTCTGGATAGCAGCAATTGCCGCGCAGCGTAGCTTTCCCATCCGCAAAACCTTTCTCCTTACTCTTATTGCAGTTATTTGCATTGGCGTCGCATGGGAAATATATGAGTACACGTTTGACCTAATTCCCGATGTAGCAAACTATCCGCTCGATACCGTAGCGGATTTATGTAATGACGTATTAGGTGCCGCTATCGCACTTCTGCTTTACATCTGGCACTATAGACGAACTACACCAACACTATGAGTTCAAAAATTCATTTTTATGGCGCTGCGGGGACAGTGACGGGTTCAAATTTTTTGCTCAACACAGGAGATACAAAAATCCTTATCGACTGCGGACTCTCACAGGGACGCCATGCTGCAGAAGATGCAAATTGGCAGAAGTTTCCCTTTAATCCATCGGAAATCGACTTTCTTCTAGTGACACATGCACATATAGACCATATCGGTCGTATTCCGAAACTTGTAAAAGATGGATTTAAGGGAAAAATTCTCTCTACGCAAGCAACAAAGACGATCGCGCCGCATATGCTTCGTGATTCTATGGAACTTTTGGCGCACGAAGCGCGCCGGCACAACCGCGAGATTCTCTACACTGAGGCCGATATAGACAATGCGCTTAAGATGTGGGAAGGCACAGAATATCACACGAAACACGAACTGGGGAGCACGACAGTGCTATTTCTGGATGCGGGACATATTCTTGGATCGGCCATGATCCATATTACGCGCAATGGAAGAAATCTTGTTTTCACTGGAGATCTTGGAGCAGGTAATTCACCGCTTCTTGGTCCTACTGAAGCGCTCTCTAGTCCGCACTATTTAGTAATGGAGAGCGTATATGGGGATCGAATTCGAGGACGTGATGATGAGCGCAGAGAATTACTTGAGGATATTATTGAGCATACTGCCGCGAGAGGTGGAACACTTCTTATTCCAGCATTTTCAACAGAGCGCACTCAGGACTTGCTGTATGAAATCAAAACACTCATGACGCAGAAGAAAGTGCCTTCTATGCCGGTATACGTTGACTCACCGCTTTCTCAAAAAATTACTGCCGCCTATCTTTCCTGCAAAGAGTATTTTGCTCCTGACATCCAAGCGCGCATTGATGCAGGAGAAAACATCTTCGAGTTTCCAGAGTTGCGATTTGTGGAGGAGGTTGAAGAATCAAGAAAAATCGCAGCTGAGAGGGGTCCTAAGATTGTACTTGCAGGTTCTGGCATGAGTAACGGCGGTCGCGTGCACGAGCATGAACGCCATGTGCTTCCGGATGAACAATCTACACTTCTCATAGTCGGATACCAATCTGCTGGAAGTTTGGGGCGTAAACTTCTTGAAGGAGAGAAGCGTATTAAAATTAGAGACGAAACTATTCTGGTGCGTGCACGTGTCGAAGCAATCTATGGATATTCTGCGCACATGGATGGCGAGCAGCTTCTAGAATTTGTTAACAAATCTACAGATACGCTCAAAAATGTCTTTGTGGTAATGGGGGAGCCTGCCTCTGCGAGTTTTCTAGTGCAAAGGATACGCGACTATCTCGGCGTGAAGGCTGTAGCACCGGAAGAGGGGGAAGAAGAGACGATTGATTTTTAGTATAGAATAGTAGTATGAGCACCTCTGCGCCCCATCCGCTTCATCCTGCTATTGATCAAAAGCATGCCCACCTTCAGACTAAACTCTGCGTATCGGGTGCAGCCGAGACGGGACATTGCGGCATAGATGCCTATGACAAAGGCATAGACCTTGGGCGGCAAATTGCTAAGAAAGGCGCAATTCTTGTGACCGGTGCCACGACAGGATTCCCGCTGTGGTCTGCGATGGGCGCGAAAGAAGCGGGAGGATTTAGTTTAGGCTTTTCTCCTGCAGCTACGGAAAAAGAGCATGTTGAGACCTATAATCTGCCGGTAGAGTACATGGACGTTATCGTATACACCGGTTTCGGCTATCCAGGACGAGATCTAATACTCACGCGCTCAAGCGACGCTGTATTTTTTGGCTGCGGACGCATTGGCACTATCCACGAATTTACGATTGCATTTGAGGATCGCAAACCAATGGGCATTCTTGAAGCTGACTGGGAAACAGACGAGGTCATCAAAGATATTATTGAAAATGGCCATCGCCCGAATGATCGGATTATTTTCGATACGGATCCAAAGGCACTCGTTGAACGCGTACTCGAACTCGTGAATCAAGACAAAATTAACCGTGCGTCTTTTCACTTTTCTCCTAACGACGACGCATGAAAAAACCGGACGCGAATTGCGTCCGGCTTGTTCTCATACGTGAGCCAGAAGATCTTTTTTCCAACCATTTTCGCCCAGAAAGAGTGTGGAGGGGCATGAGGTAGGCCCTCTGAGTCGGACCTCCATGTGACCGAAGATGTTTTCTTTCTTTATAGAAGGGTAGAATTTTCTAATTATCCACCCAGCCGTATTGAGTTCAGTATCGCTTGGCCTTCCATTTTCGAAATCTCCATCGAAGCATATGGCGATGCTTCGACAATTTATTTTCCAATTGCCTGCATGCCACCCAATCTCGTCGTCATAGAGAAGTTGCGTGAATCCACCTTGTCTTCGAATGAGCCAGTGATACGGCCAGAAGACTTGCTTTCCTTCACGGACGTGACCAGAGGAAATCGGCTTTCCTTGCGCCTTTGCTCGATCCTCCGGAGTTGGAGGGTTGGCATATATCGGCGCATATAGCCGAATGAGCTCCATGGCTGAGAGGCGCGACGGTTTAAGTCCCGCGGGGTTACTCGTGTGATGAATAACTACCGTATCGATTGGTACTCGTTCATCATCCCAAATCCCTTCTTCACTGCCCAAAGCGAGATACCCATTTGCGAGCCTGGCCTCAAAGAAACCATATACGGTATCTTTGAGCCCTTCATATTCGTCACGATTCTCTTCAGAAAGCTTCTCTAAGTCTTTCACGAGTGGAGCGACTTCGCGGTACCATAGGGGATCAGAAAGAACTTGATGCAACCAGTCAAAATCGACACGCATTGCGCACCTCCTTTGTTGTTCTGAGGGACACTATACGGGAGGGAAGCGCGAAGTCAACAAAAAAGCCCCTGTCGGGGCTTTTTTGTTAGGAAACTTTCTTGACCAACCTGACGAACGTCTCAGGAGATTTCTCTGCAAGTTCAGCGAGCATTTTGCGATTTACTGCAATGCCTTTTTTATTCAGTGCACCAATAAATTTGTTGTATGAAAAAGCACCCTCTATTTGTGAGAGACCTGCATTGATACGCACGTTCCAGAGACGACGAAAATCGTTCTTCTTGTCGCGGCGGT
>DASPJS010000007.1:0-3335 GCA_035628495.1 Minisyncoccota bacterium | reverse complement strand
CGAGACCAGAGCGAGCACGACTTGCAGATTGGGCCGATCGAGCGTCTCCGGTAGGAGTTCTGTTTCCACCGGGACTCGTATTGTTACGTACCGATCCGCCGGCACCTTGGTTGCCTTGGAAGCTGCCGCCTGAGCGTGAGTCTCGTGCGCCTGCACCACCGCCACCACTGCTTGGTCCACTGCCTGGATTGCCGCCAACGGTGCTGCCGCTTCGGGCAGGGCCGGAAGGGCTGCCGCCACCACCTGCGGCGCGGCCAGACGGACTGCTGCCTGCTGCACGAGCTGGACCGCCGGTTGATGATTTACCGCCACCACCGCTGTAGTTGCTGCCAGAGCGCGCGGCACCAGGGCTGCCGCTACTGGTGCCACCTGAGTTAGTGCCGTAGCCGCCGGCATTGGCGTTGCCGGGGTTGTTGCCGGTGTTGGAGGAGGGGCCAGGGGCGCCTACGGCGGAGGCGGTTAATACAAAGATTGTGGCGAAGAAGAGGAGGGCGGCGGCTACGGTGACTAGGACAAGGAGTGTCTTAGAATAATCTCTTTCATAAACAGATTTCATATTGAGTATTCATTGCCTCTAAGCATCAGTATCTCCAGTCAGTCAGAAACATCGCTTCCGCTTCATACTGCGATAGATCAAGAATTTGCTTGCGCTGCATTGAGCCCGTATGGAAGACAACAAGGCTTGGGAATCCTTCTTCAAAACCTTCTTCATACTCTACTTCTATGAGTGCGAGATATTTGCCATCTGGAGAAAACACCGGCCAGAACCCAAATGTTTGAGTCTCATTGGAAAGAGACGCCGAGAATGGTGACCACGAAGATATATTGTATATATATAGAGTTTCAAGATCGGGCACAGACCATGCAAGCTTGCTTCCGTTTAGTGATAGCCCCAGTTTCATGTTCGCTTGTCCAACTCCCTCTTCAATACCTATAACCAAATCACCTTCAAGTCCCGCATCTGAATTTGACCAATCTATGTTTGAAGTTGGAAAGAGATAGACGCCATCTTCCTTAAGCACCAGCAGTTCTCCATTTGGTCCAAACATCGGACTTGTTCCTGTTGTCACAAACTTATATTGTCCCGTTTTTTGATTCGCTATGAAAATCATCCATTGCTCGACATCAAGGTCATCGCCAATATCATCTTCCTTGCCTTGATATGCGATCAAGTTCCCGTCAGGCGACCATGTCGGATTTCGCGCAATAAGTAGTCCTGCAGGTCCCGCAACAGGAGTGACATTCGCGAACTCATTTGTCACAGTATAAATTTTTGCACCATCTACGGCATACGCACCGAATGCAATTTTCGAACCGTCTGGAGAATACTTATTTGTTATATAGTCGCCTTCATCCGTAGATTGATTAATGAGGTCGTTAGTTTCAAAATCATACGCGTAAATACTTACCGGATTCGCTTCGCCCGGAAGCTCACGCAGGGTCATATATAAAGTACCCTCAGGCTCTATCGCACTTGCTGCGGAGTATAGCCAGAAAAGCAACAGGAGAATGATGCCTATCCCAGCAGCGAACCATATTTTTAAATTTCCTTGCATTAAACTACCTCGAGAAAAGTTCTAACTTTGACGTAACAAAACGTTTCATTTCCTCGACAGCTGGGGATAAAAATCGATATGGAGTGGTCTCGCTTGGGTTCCCCTCCAGCGTCTTCATTAGTGTATCATGGTATAACACTCGCAAATCGGTATTGATGTGAATAATTACAATCCCCGCTTCTATAGCAGCTTTGAACTCCTCATCACTCGAACCAGAGCCCCCGTGAAGCACAAGCGGGGCCTTACTTGCCTTGGACAAATCCCGTATACGCTCAATAGATAATTTGGGCTGTCCTGATTTAACAACTCCATGGATATTTCCTACTGCTGGGGCAACAAGATCAATTTCACTCTCCTCAGCAAATCGCTTTAATTCTTCAGGCTTGGTCATCATTTCTTCGCTCACCGCAGCGCCTTCAGGAGGCGCATCTAGAACGGTCGAGGAGGTGCCGATGTACCCCAACTCTCCCTCAACAAGCACATCGCGCCCACTTGCCCGTGCATATTTCACGCAGGCCGAAAGCATGAGAATGTTTTCCTCAAAAGAGAGCTTCGCGCCATCTACAACCACACTGTCCACTCCTGCCGCGATAGCGCGCTGCACTTTTTCGACACTGTAGGTGTGATCCGCATTCAAGTACACATCCACGCCCTGCTCTCTATATATATTGACGATCGCCCGAGCGTGAGAGAGTGGAAAATGCTCGCGCTCACCTTCTGAAAGCCCGACGATGACAGGCAAACGCGTGTCTTTTGCCGCATCAGCAATTGCCTTAAGTTGATTTGAGTCGGAGAAATTAAAATGCGCGAGCGCCCGTTTCTTATTTTTAGCGTCCTCGACAGCTTCGCGCAGAGTCATAGCTGAAATTGTAGCATGCAGTTTTTGTGTAATAATATTAGTGATATGAACAGCTCTTTGGACTTCCTCGCTATCGGCGACATCGTCGTTGACGCGTTCATTAAACTCAAAGACGCGCAAGTTCATTGCAAAATAAACAACGAAGATTGTGAGATTTGCATGCGCTGGGGCGATAAGATTCCATTTGAATTCGCAGAAGTCGTGCCTGCGGTGGGTAATTCTGCAAATGCAGCGGTTGCCGCCGCGCGACTTGGCCTCTCTTCTGCACTCCATGCATACGTCGGCGACGACATGTACGCCACACAGTGCTACGCAGCGCTCCAAATCAACAAAGTAAGTCTCGAGTTCATGGAAAAAGTGAAGGGAAAGAATACCAACTATCACTACGTATTGTGGTATGAATCCAATCGCACCATTCTGGTAAAGCACGAGACGTTTGATTACAAAGTCCCTGAAATTACAGTGGGACCCAAGTGGCTCTACCTTTCCTCGCTCGGCGAAAACTCTCTTCCCTACCACCACGCGCTCATGGAAAAGCTCAAGGAGTGGCCTGAGACCAAGCTCGCATTTCAGCCGGGGACATTTCAAATGAAGCTCGGTATCAAAGAGCTCAAAGACGTGTATGAGCACTCAGCAATTATGTTCTGCAATAAAGAAGAAGCGGAGCGAATTTTGGACCTTCCCGCGGGAAGCAAAATAAAGGACCTTCTCAAAAAACTCCAGAAATTAGGCCCTAAAATCGTCGTCATTACTGACGATACTCGCGGCTCCTACTCAATTGCGGAAGACGGAGTGATGCGTCACGCGCCGCGCTATCCCGACCCAAGAGCGCCGTACGAAATAACTGGCGCAGGCGACGCCCTCGCTTCAACAACCGTTGCCGCACTGGCGCTCGGAAAGCCGCTTGAAGAGGCGCTCTT
>DASPJS010000006.1:0-8746 GCA_035628495.1 Minisyncoccota bacterium | reverse complement strand
TCGCTGCCTGGATCTTTACTATTGGATATCTAAAGTTAGGATTTTGGCAAGGTGTACTCGCAATTCTTCTCTGGCCCTATTTTCTAGGGCTGCATTTCAGTCCCGTTACATAATAAGAAAGAGTGAATACTTCATAAAACGCTCACTCTGGGATGTGATTTCTATTGAGGTCAAGACGCCACTGTCAGTAGTATTATTAACGACTGATGAAGATCAGTCATAAATGCATAGAAACTTCAAAAGGTTCTCTACACGTTCGAAATCATTAGTAGTAAGTAAAACGCTTAATCGTCGTACATGGAATAATTTCCTGACGGCGGTTTTTTTGTCTCTGTTGTGTGTGCTTGCGAGTGTGGGTGTAAGTATGCTCGCGACAACATCACGCAGTGCCAACGCAGATGGCGCGTATGCTGTCGACGTTTGGTGGCCAGTCGATTCAACTCCCGTATCTGGAACACAGCCATTTAAGGCAATGATAAGTAATCAAAATGTCGAGCAATATGAAATGTTCTGGCAAGTTGATAACGGTGAGTGGAATCGCATGTATAACAGTTATACAGACTATCCGCACAAGGAGGCTATGGTAGATGTCAGCAACTGGAACTGGAAAGGTAGCGGTCCGTACACAATTAACTTTATCGTGAGCCAAAATGGTCAGACAGTGGCGACTCGGCAAGTTGCTCTGCGTACCAACAGCAGCATTCCTGCTCCCTCAATTGCACAAGAGGCCACTGAGCCAACTCAGCAGGAGGCAAAATTTACTCCAATCGATAAAGTAGCATCGGCATTGTTAGGCCCCGTTGCAAACGCACAAGAGGTAGCGCCTGCGCTGACAAAATCAGTATCGCAGCCTGCTCCGGAACCAAAACCAGCGCCAGAGCCAACTCCTGCGCCAAAACAGGAAGTTAGGATTTCCTCCCCAAATTCTGTCTACTATGTAAATCCAAATACGAACGCTTCAAGACAAGCAGACGAGTGGCGCTCATCGCGTCCGCAAGACGCGGCAATGATGGATAGGTTGGCGGCACAGCCAGTTGGGCAATGGCTTGGTGGATGGAACGCGGATGTTGAAGCGGATGTGCGCAAGACCGCACAAGCGGCAGCTGCACAGAACGCAACCGCGATATTCATCGCATATAACATTCCTGGCCGAGATTGTGGCAGTTATTCCGCGGGTGGCACCAGTGCTGATAAATACAGTGCATGGATAAGCTCTATCGCGCGCGGCATAGGAAATACCAAAGCTATTGTTATCCTTGAACCCGACGCGTTGGCCGGCATTACCTGTCTCTCCCCGCAAGATCAGCAGACCCGCTATGATCTGCTTACAAAAGCTATCGAGACGCTCAAATCTAACCCTCAAACAAAGGTCTATTTGGACGCCGGACATTCCCGCTGGCTAAGTGTAGCGGATGTTTCTGAACGCCTCATAAAGGCCAATGTTGCGCGCGCGGACGGGTTCTCACTTAACGTGTCCAATTTCCAATTAACAACTAATGAGATACAATATGGAAATGAATTATCTGGGAAGATTAATGGAAAGCATTACGTCATCGATACATCTCGCAATGGACGAGGTCCTGAAGGCGATACTTGGTGCAACCCCCGTGGTCGTGCCATTGGAACTAACCCAACAGGATCTACAGGACAAGAACTTGTAGACGCATATCTCTGGCTCAAAACCCCTGGCGAATCAGATGGTTCGTGCAACGGAGCACCGTCAGCAGGAACATGGTGGCCTGACTATGCGCTCGAACTTGTCAAAAACGCTCAATAATTAATTACCGGCTACTTTCTCTCGAGAGCGGCGTATCATAGCGCAACTTGTAAACGTAGAGGTTGAGTCCAGGTGAAAAATTCTTAATCATGAGACGCTCGTAGTGAGTGTCAAAATAGAGGCGAATTCTCTCTTCATACCCTTGATCGTATGAAAGAAGTAGCCACAAATTTTGATGCTCTCCTGCGAGCGTTTCTACTTGTTGAGGTAACTGCGATTCATCGAAGGCAGGGATAGGACCAAAGCGATATCTATCCCATTGCGGCAGTGTCGTAATCGGCGCTGGGCCGCGATAGTAGTATTCGATTGGATAAATAGTAAACGGTGCAGACGCCACTAGAATATCTTGAGGCGCAATATTCTCGTTAATATACGAGACGGCTGCGTGATAGTCCTCTTTGACTGGCGTTGAAGAGCTAGCTACTTCACTACCGAGCATCACGAGCATGAGGAGCACAAATGCAAGGCGCACATTTTTTGCAAACCGGGGCGTATATATATCGATGATGCTTGCAAGAAGTAGATACAAAGATGGAATAGTGAAAATAAGGTAGCGGCTCACGAAGATGGGAACGATAAAACTTGCAACAAATGCGACAATAACTGCAGCGAGCACCGAAATGGTGAAATATTCTGCCTGAGGCGTGAGGCGTGCGTGTTTTCGCAGTGTCAAAAGCCCAAGCATGAGTACGATTGGCCACAGAGAAAGAAAAAATGTATTGAGGTGGTCGCTTTGGAAACCGAATAGAAATTGCGAGAATGTGCTAAAGAGATTTACAGTTGTAGGCGTAGGAAGCGCCGGATTTTGATACCCAATGGTGCCCTGTGTTCCCACGTACCACACCCATGGCAAAAATACCGCGGCAATAATGAGTGCAATACCCACGAAATAGCGTAGCGATTCTTTTGGGAATAAATCTCTGCGCAGGAAATAGAAAAGTGCTTGTCCGCCGAGGTTCAAGAAAAAGAAATAGTGCGTGAAAACGCCCAAGATTGCGGTTAGGGCGTATCCGATCCATACATGCTCAGACGCTCGTCCGACCATAAGGCGCACATAAAAGTATTGGTTGAGTATGACAAGAAATGTAAACAGCGTATACATGCGAATTTCGCTGCCATACCAATTCATAAATGGTGAGAGCGCAAACAGAAGTGCTGCGAAGACGCCAACAGGGCGTGAATATGCAAGTCGTCCCAAGAAATAAAGTGCGGGGATAGAGAGTACATAGAACACGAGCGACATAAGCCGAGCGCTTGAGATAGAGTCTCCTACAAAGAGCCTCCAGAAGTGTAGGAGAAGATGATAAAACGGCACATGCACATCTTGAGCAATCACAGCAAGGATACTTCCGGGGTCGCGTCCCGACTGCCAAAGGCTTTGTGCTTCATCGAGCCGTAAGCTCTGACCAGAGAAAAAGAATAAGGAAACCGCGACGCAAAAAAGCATCATAAGCGAGAGGGACACGACAATACCAGGTGCCGGGCCTTCTTTAATTATTCTTTGCGGGGGCATATGAGCGTGGTCCTAACGTCGGATCCGTGTAAGGAATTGGGCGACGTGCTGCACGCGTTTCTTTTTGATCTTCTGGAAGTGCGGTGCGGATGATCGGGAGGAAAGTTACGATAACAACAAGCGCCCACGCAATATTGTTAATGAGTGACGCAGAGAAACCTTCGCGCCAAATTGAGTAGGGAACTCCTACAACAGCCGCTCCAATATAAGCAATGTGCCACTTTACGAGTGGTAGAAAGTTTCCTTTTGCCGCTTGTTTTGGAGTAATCGAGAACGCTGAGCGCTGGCGACTGAGCGCTGCCCAGAGTGCGCGAAGATGAATATTAAATGCACCAATCGAGAATCCGAGACTCGGAAAGGTGAAGGTAAAGTTGCACGTACGCTGAATCGTGTAAAGTGTCAGGAAAAGATAGGGAAGAAAGACTGCGGCGAGAATCATACCGGACACATGAACCGGTACTTCACCGGTATAGAAGTAAATTAAAGGAAGGAGCGCGTCGATTGCGACAACCGCCCCGGAGAGGAAGAAACTTGCAGACGCAAGGTATTGGATGCGCTGAGCCCATGTTAGACCGCGCATAAAGAGCGGGTTGTAGCGGAAGATAACATCAAGTGCGCCGCGCGCCCAACGGAATTGCTGTTTGGAGTAGGAAAGAAGATCTTCAGTCGCAAGGCCTTCAGCAAGCACTTCCGGCACATACACGGAGCGGTATCCTTTGTTGTGCATGAGAAGGCCCGTTATAAAGTCCTCTGCAATGCTTTCTGTATTCATCCCGCCCACCTCCAGAAGTGCATGGCGATTGATAACCATATTGGTACCGCACATGGTTGCAGCGTTGAGACGATTTTTTCCCTTGCATATGGGACCGAAGAAAAGTTCTTGCTGTTCCCACGATGACCGTGTGAGATAATTTGTTGCGAAATTTTTATAGAACTGCGGTGTTTGTACGAAGCCAACTTTCCAATCGGTAAAATATGGTACGGTTCGTGCAAGAAAGTGCGGATGGGGGACATGGTCAGCATCGAAGATCGCGACCAACGGATTAGAAGTAAAACGAAGACCATTATTTATATTTCCGGCTTTGGCGCCGCCCGCGACAGTACGCGTAATCACATTCACTCCAAGTCGAGCTCCGAGCGCTTCGATGTCTCTCCAATTCTCTTTATTTGCAACCTTACCGTCGTTGAGAATATGTACTTTGAAATTCGGGTAGTACATTTTTCTTGCAGCATCTACAGTTTCTTCAACTATTTCTATAGGTTCACCAGCGACAGTAATAAATACATCGACGCCCGGGGCGTCTTGCCCTAGCCTTCGAGATGGCGGACGATAATCCGTTTCCCATACACTGTAGAGAAATGTCAGTACTTGCCATACGTGGAATACTTCGCCTGCAATAAGAAGAGCGAATAGAAACTTGTTTCCTGGTGGAAGGAACAACAGCACGGTGAAATACACCGCAGCCATAACCGCGTTGAGTATAAAAAGCGATTGCGGCGATTCAGTTTTGAGGAAATCTTTTCGAGGATTTGGATAATATAGATCGTTGTTACTCATATTTAGTGTGCGCTCGAGAGCAGGTTAGCTACTAAATTTGGCGTGAGATTGTTGTAGAGGGCTATTCCAAACCATGCCCAGTTATCGTCATAATAGGAAAGCCTATTTCTCCAGCTGTTGTTCCCGGGATCAAACAGAAATGCAAGCTTTTCCTCATACAGCCTCTGTGCATTTGATGGGTCTGAAATTGCGAAATACCCGATCGTAGTTCCGTACATCGCTGCCGTCTCTGAAGGAAGGATGACAGAACCATCATGAGCATATGAGGAATTAAGCATTCCTTGCCTTTCCCATTCTCGTGAGAGAAATTGCCACTGTGCGAGCATATCTTTTGCTTCTTGCCTCCCAAACCACTGTGCATCGAGCGCCACCCGCCATGGAGTCCGCATTGCATCAAAGCCGAAATTTGTCGTTAGCGGGTTCGGCGGCGCGCGCAGAGCGCCGCTTTCCCGATTGATTTCAACCCAATCGGGAGGAAGGCCAGCGCTCTTCTCTTTATCAAGCGGGAGCTGCGAGCTTCTCTTAAGAATGTCGTAGGACGTGTTTGCTAGTGTGCGCCATGGGTGTTCAGTATCCACTTCTGCAAATATGCGATATGCGGCCGGGTGCAGATATGACGGATTTATAAGAATCCAATCGTCCGTTGCAAATTTCTCTATATTATTTGACGCGAGATATGGTCTTCCTCTTACGGCAACCACTTCTTTTTCCCAAATGTCGCTAATGATGCTTGTTGCTTCATTCAGATAATTTTCATCTTGCCAACGTCCATATGCGAAGAGAAGCGCCAGGGCAATGTCTGTGTCGCCATCGCTTGCTGATGTTTCGCCATGTTTTTCAGTAAGTACTCCAAATGTGCCGTTTGATCGTCTACCAAAAAGCCAAGAAAAGAGCTTATCTTCCTCATGCTGGAGATTATCTTTAGTCCACTGCCAAGACGTATCAAACGTTTCTTTGTCTCCCATCCAAACGGCTCTCAGCATTGTGTAGCTCTGGCCTTCTGACGTAGTAATATTTTCGCGTGATGGATCAAGTGTTCGCAGTGTGCCGTCTTCAAGATACGTATCCTTGTATTCCTGCCACGTAGCAGTAAGGAGCTGCACAGGAGAAAAGACGAGCGTTTCTCGCTCTTTCTGGCTATTGCGGTACATCACGTACCCAATAGTGATAATTGCAACACCTACAAGCGTGTATCCAATAATTCGTATCCACATAATTTTTTAGCCGTGCCCACGGCTCGGTCGTAGGCGTACCGTACGGCGAGAAGGAAAGTGCGAGAGAGTAAGCGCAATGCGCTCAAGAAGAGTCCGCTGCGCTAGGAGAATCCCTGCAGCCGCAAATAGAGCTGACATCGAAAGTAAGGTAGCCGTCGCTGGGATCGAAAGCGGCTTGCCGTATAAATAAGGATTGACAGTGTCGTTTACATTTGTCGAGAGAATAGTAAATGGTTCGGTTGATGTTGCAATCTCTGAATCGTCAGATTCCTTTACTGTTTTCTTTGCTGGCGTAACTTTTTTAGTTTCTTTCACCTCAACTTTTGGAGGAGATTTTATCTCTTCTTTTGCTGGCGGCGTAGAGGTAGGTTGCGGCTCTGCATCTTCTTCTTTTTCAATAATCACAGTTGTGTCTGAAGACGTACCGCTCTCTTCGCTACTTGTTGGGCCAGGAGCCAATTCAACCTCAAGCGGAAGGGCGCTGCGCAGCGGATCGAAAATATTATCAAGTAGAACATCGTCATCTCTATCTTGCGTTGAGGTTGTGGCTCTCTCTTGGGCATGGACAGTTCCCGCAGAATTCATACCTGCAAATACGGTCATAAATAGAAATATGTAAAGAATGAAGCGCATATTATTGTTGAGGTTTAAGCACGGCCTGCGGTCGCTGCTTGAATACCCAGGTGCGGGAAAGGGTAAAGTTGGTAAGGAATGAAGCGGCCGTTGCAAACACAAGTGCCACGAGATCGTACATGCCTAGATTAATAAGTACTTGCATTGCTGCGACATTCACGAACAAACTGATCGAAACCGTAGTGTAAAAGCGACCTATTTCTGCAAAAGAAATTTCTTCCCGCATACCGAATGTCCAGTAGCGATTAAGGAGGAAGCTCGATATGGTTCCTGCAAGAAATGAAAATAGCTTTGCACCTACCGGTACTCCAGTAAAGAAGAGCGTTGCGCGTGTCAGAAAAAGATAGAAAGCAGCATCAACAAGCGTATTGATTACACCCACGGTTGCAAAGCGCACCACTTGTTTATGTGTAATAGAACCGAGTTCGCCGCCGTAGAGTGCAAGCATTTCTCGCAGTGCTCTAAAGATGACATTGAGTTTTGCTCCTGTTGCTAACCCTGCCCGGCGTGGCAAGTGAGAAACGGGTACTTCTTTTATTGCGAGTCCTTCGCGCTTGAGTTTAATAAGAATTTCTGCATTTATCATCGCACCGTTTGACTCAAGTTTTAGATCCTGAATAAGTGATCTCTTAAAAATTTTGAATGCGCAGTCAATGTCTCGAACTTGAAGTCCGAAAAATATACGATTGAGTAAATTCCAACCGCGTGCGTTTATAAGGCGCATGAGCGGGTCGCGCCGCGGAGCCCGATATCCAATAACTACGTCATAATCTTCAAGGTGCACGAGAAGATTCTGAAGTTCCAATATATCGAACTGTAGATCAGCGTCTGTGAAGAATACGTACTGCATCCTAGCTTCTCTAATACCTGTCTTTAGGGCAGCACCGTATCCAAGGTTTCTTGGATGTCGTATAACGCGTAAGTGGCGATAGTAAGATTGAAGTTCGCTTGCGATTTCAAAGGTCTTATCAGTACTCCCGTCATCCACAACAATGATTTCAAACTCCCGTATATATGGAGAATCGCCCACGACGCGAGCTGCACGATGAATAACATCGGCGATATTATCTTCCTCGTTGTGCGCGGGGAAGAAGAGGCTGAGAGATATCGGCAGCTTCATACAAAGTAAAGAGTAGGTAACTCCGCATTAAGGATTCCTGAAGCATGTAAGAATTCTGAAAAACCTTGAAATCACAATTCAAAAACTACGATTATAAAAAATTCTCAAACTCTTCTTATCGTTTGGCAAGTGATGTAAAATACGATACTGTTCGGGCACTAATGCCGTTGTAGCTCAGTCGGTAGAGCAACTCCATGGTAAGGAGTAGGTCGGCAGTTCGATTCTGCCCAACGGCTCCAACTTCCTCTCGCGTGATTCGGGCAGAATCGAACTGGGAGGGGGTCGGGGAACGGTAGTTCCCCGTGTCGGAAGTTATTCGAAACCGAGGGTTTCGAAAGAGCTGAAGGCTCAGGAGTGAGATTCTGCCCAACGGCTCCCTGGATTTAGTTCAGGTCGCCAGCGTAGCTCAGTTGGTAGAGCAGCGGTATCGTAAACCGCAGGTCGCCGGTTCAAGCCCGGCCGCTGGCTCCATAAAAACAAAGAACGCAGTGACTATGTTTTTATAGCTCTTCACAGGGTTCAGGATTTGAAAGATGCCGAATCTTAATACGGCGCCAGAATGGACAAAGAAAAGATACAGACTCGAATAAAGGAGATAGAGGGAGCGATGACTGCGCCCGATTTTTGGTCTGACAAAAATAAAGCTCAAGCACTCATTAAAGAACTCCAGGATCTAAAAATCCAAGCAGAAGGAGGAGGAAAATACGATAGTGGTAATGCCGTGCTTTCAATTGTCGCAGGCGCAGGTGGGGACGATGCTGAAGACTTTGCAGCTATGCTTTTCAATATGTACAGGAAATTTATTGAGAATCGCGGCTGGGGATATCGGGTGCTACACGAAAATCAAAATGATCACGGCGGGTATCGTAACCTTTCAATCGAAATAGAAGGTAAGAAAGTGTATGGCACGCTCAAGAAAGAGTACGGAGTG
>DASPJS010000005.1:0-5076 GCA_035628495.1 Minisyncoccota bacterium | reverse complement strand
ACATGTGGATCCCGCCCTTACAAGGGCGGGATTTGCACGTTATACTGATTATTAGGTCGCTAATTATATAAAGAGGGCATTGTGCCCCTCTATTAATAGTTTATTGTTAACTATGTATTCTCCACTTGTATCGTGGTCTAGGATCGTGTTTCTTGCAGGCCTCGTGCTTGCGTTAGTGCTCGTTATTCCAGCGGTTTGGTTTCCCCTTCAGCTAGGGAAGATCGCCGTGTTCGCTGCGCTTCTCGCGCTCACGCTCATCCTCTTTATTGCAGGACGCGGAGCTGGAGAATTCATGCGCACTCATGGATGGCCGCTCGCGCTCATGGTTGGGGCGTTGCCGCTTGCGTATCTTCTATCAGCGTATCTCGCAGGGTCACACGCAGTCTCATTTACTGGAATCGGCGTAGAAGTAGATACTGTAGTATTTACCACGCTTGCATTCCTCGCATTTATTCTTTCATTTACGTTCTTCAAAACACTTCGCACAGTTGGGCTGCTAATGCAGACGGTGTTTTGGGCTCTCACAGGCGTTGTTGTGTTCCAATGGCTTGTCATCATCTTTGGAACAGGCGTTATTCCGTTTGAAATCTTCAATGACCGTTCGATCAATCTTCTTGGCAAATGGAATGACCTTGGTGTAGCTACCGCGCTTCTCGGGGTTCTTCTTCTAATTCGCGCTGAGCTTACTGATAATTCTCCGCTAAAGAAAATGGGTCTTGTCGTGGGGACGGCAATCCTTGCGATACTTCTAGGTATCGTTAACTTCTCTCTGGCGTGGTGGTTCGTCCTAATTGCAAGCGTAGTCCTCGGATATGTGGTGTTTACCTCCCGTCGCGGAGATGTCTCGCAGGATCCGTATGCATCACAATCATGGGTAGGCAGAATTTCGTGGATGTCCGTAGCAAGTGCCGTTATTGCAATAATATTCCTTCTGTTTGGCACATCGATAAACAATTTCCTGACGGGAATCTTTCCGGTCTCCTCGCTCGAGGTACGGCCTTCATATAGCTCAACATATGACGTTATCGATAGCGCGAGAGGAGGTTCAGTGAAAAGCGCCCTTCTTGGTACTGGCCCAAATACATTTTCCGATTCCTGGCTGGTACATAAGCCGGCTGAAGTCAACCAATCCCAGTTCTGGAATCTAGACTTTAACGTAGGATTCTCAACGCTTCTCACAGCGCTAGGAACGGTTGGTCTTATTGGTGTTCTCGCGTGGCTTATCCCTATTGCGCTTGTCCTTGTAGCTCTTGTTCGGGTAATACGACTGCACGTTCTCTCTAGAGAAGAACAAGTCGCAGCAATTTCTGTGGGTATTGGAAGTCTTGTTATGCTAGCGTCTCTAGTGCTCTATGTCCCGAGCCCCAACATGGTCTTGCTCGCCTTTGTGCTCGCAGGAGCTGCATTCGGGTTCATGTGGAGACAGGGACGAGAGGGAATGGGCGGCGAAGAATTTGAATCTTCGAGCTCGCGCATAGGATCACTCGGGGTACTCATTGTTCTGCTCGTACTTGGTCTTGTTGCTGCGGTCACTATCGATCGCAGGTTTATTGCGCAAGCAATGACAAACCAAGGTATTGCGTCTCTCCAAAATGGTAATGCTGATGACGCGCTCGCACGTGCGTCTTCGGCTCTGGGTGTAGAGAAGACTGCAGAGAGTTTGCGACTTCGTGTTGAAGCGGGAATTCTCAAGATGCAACAGATCGCAAATAGCGAATCCGCATCAACACCACAAGCACAAGAAGAATTCAGGAAAGTTGCAGAAAATACCATTGCCGCTGGGCAGGAGCTAGTAGCGAAGAGTCCAAATGACTACCGCTCTTATACAACACTTGCGCGAATTTATGATCTTCTTGCGGCACTTAAAGTCCAAGGCGCATTTGATAGCGCAAAACAATCGTATGAGACGGCGCTGACATACAATCCTAATTCGCCTCAGATTGCGCTTTCTCTTGCTCAGCTCGCAGCCCGAGAAAATAACCTACAGCTTACCCAGCAGTATCTCTCACAAGCACTGACCCTTAAGCCAAATTACACTGACGCGATGCTTCTCGTGGTACAGCTCAATGTGGCGAACAATGATATTCCAAACGCTATTAGAGCTGCAGAAGCAGCAGTACAAACGGCACCTGGTGTCGGACCAATATGGTTCCAGTTAGGTCTCCTCTATTATTCAAACAATAATATGGCGAATGCTGCGGCAGCTCTTGAAAGAGCTATTCAGATTGTCCCAGATTATGCGAATGCAAAATACTTCCTTGGCCTCGCATACTATGCACAGGCCAGAAGTGCTGACGCTATACCCTTATTTGAAGATCTAGCGCGTACGAATCCTGAAAGCCAAGAGGTGGCGCTTATCCTCTCAAATATGCGATCTGGCAAGCAGCCGTTTGACTCGGTACCGCCGCCTGCAAATACCCCTCCACAAAATAGACCTACCGCGCCAATCTCCGAATAATTGCCGATGGTGCGCTCCTTTCTCTCGGTTATCGGTTTAGAAGTACGGGGCATGCACCAAGCGGCATATGTGCTCGCGAGTTTTGCACTCGGCTCTCAGCTTTTAGCGCTCGTAAGGGATAGACTCCTTGCGAGCGCTTTTGGTGCGGGGCATACACTCGATCTCTATTACGCGGCTTTCCGCATTCCCGATTTTCTCTTTGCGACCGTTGCGTCGCTTCTATCTCTGTACGCGCTTCTTCCTATTCTCTCGAAGCTCGAATTAGAGCATCCCAGTCGCGTTATTGCTTTTATGCGCAATACGCTTTTGGTGTTCTTCGTCGCGATGGGTGCAGTAGCGTTAGTAGTATACTTCTTCACACCAACCCTCATTTCGTACGTTGCTCCTGGTATTGCCGAAGGAAGCAGTCGCGATTCACTCATCCTTCTCACCCAGATTCTTCTCCTCCAACCTATCTTGCTTGGTCTCTCTAATTTATTTGCAAATCTTACGCAATTGCGTCACCGCTTCCTCATCTATTCTGTAAGTCCACTTCTCTATAACCTCGGCATAATCTTTGGCATAGTGTTTCTCTATCCATCGATGGGGTTGCCCGGACTTGGATGGGGAGTAGTCATCGGTGCATTCCTTCATGCATTGATCCAAGTACCATTTTTCTTCGGTGAAAAAGTTGAGAAAGGCATATCATTTAGAGAATCTTTCTCGGTATTGCGGGAAGTCCTCATGCTCTCAGTACCGCGCACGCTTTCCTTGGCCGCTGGGCAGCTCACCCTTCTGTGCCTCATCGCCATAGCGTCGCTTCTCACCGTTGGTTCAATCTCGGTTTTGACGTTTGCAAGCAATCTACAGATGGTACCGCTCACTATCATTGGAGTTTCCTACTCTGTTGCTGCATTTCCAACCCTTGCGCGATTTTTTGCTGATGGGCACAGAGAAGAATTTGTAAAGCATGTTGAGGCTGCACTGCGCCACATTATATTCTGGTCGCTCCCTGCAATGACTCTAATTATCGTTCTGCGTGCACATATCGTGCGTATCATTCTTGGCGCAGGAGCATTTGATTGGTCAGCAACAAGGCTCACCGCAGCCGCGCTCGCGTTATTTATTGTGTCCCTTGTAGCTCAGTCAATATTTCTTCTTATTGCACGTGCATATTACGCGAGCGGTAACACGGGGAAGCCGCTTTTTCTCGCAGTCGTTAATATCGCTGTGTCCGTCACCTCTGCAGTGGGGCTCCTCATACTTTTTCAGCGGAATGTTGAATTTCAACAGTTTATTGAGACCCTCCTGCGCGTAGCTGATGTTCCTGGAACCTCTGTTCTAATGCTCGCGCTAGGCGTATCGGTAGGGGCTCTGTCGCAGGCCATAATCGGCTTATTTATGCTCGCACAAGACTTTAGACTGCCTCTTAGAGGGCTTGGGCGCCTAGCATTCCAGAGCTTTTGTGCGGCGGTTATCGGAGGCGCATCTGCCTACGCGACCTTGCAGCTGTTTAGCCCAGTAGTTGACATGGATACGTTACTCGGTATCGTCTTTCAAGGCGTAGTGGCAGGTTCTATAGGGCTTGTGGTGACTGGGGTCGTACTGTGGCTTCTAGGAAGCAAAGAGCTCAATGAAATCGTCAGCACATTTAGCCGGCGCCTCAGGAGTGAGGAGCGGGTCGCTGTCGAACCTACCGACGTCGCCTAATACATGCAACAGATTAGAAATTTCTCCATTATTGCCCACATTGATCACGGCAAGTCGACTCTTGCTGATAGGATGCTTGAACTTACCGGCACAATTGAGAAGCGCAAGATGCGCGAACAAGTGCTCGATTCGATGGACTTAGAGCGTGAGCGCGGCATTACCATCAAAATGCAACCAGTGCGGATGGCATGGAGTAAGGGAGGAAATTATATTCTCAACCTTATCGATACGCCGGGCCATATTGATTTTTCATATGAGGTATCTCGCGCCCTATCAGCTGTCGAAGGAGCAATTCTTCTTGTTGATGCGACACAGGGCGTGCAGGCGCAGACGCTGACAGTTCTTAGAACTGCACGCGAGCTCGGGCTTGTCATAGTGCCGGCGCTTTCAAAAATAGATTCACCTCTTGCGCGCGTTGAGGATGTTCGCGAACAAGTTGCAAAACTTCTTGCCATTCCCGAAAGTGAAGTGCTTTTATGTTCTGGAAAAACTGGAGAAGGAGTTGAGGCTTTGATCGCAGCAGTTATAGATCGAGTTCCTCCTCCGTCACTCAAGAAAAACGATTTAAACGAACCGCAGGCGCTTGTGTTTGATTTTCAATATTCCGATCACCAGGGTGTAATTGTCTATTTGCGCATGTTTGCGGGTGCAATAAAAAAAGGAGACACCCTTGAATTTGCTGCAAGCGATCGAGCATTTAATGCACTTGAAGTTGGTATTTTTTCTCCTGCGCCAAAAGCAGGAGAGTCGCTTGAGGCGGGTGCTATTGGATATGTCGTCACAGGAATTAAAGAGCCGGGATTTGCGCGAGTTGGCGATACTATACGAAAAGTACGCTCAAACACGCCGCCCCTTTCAGGGTATGCAGAACCAAAACCTGTAGTGTGGGCGTCGCTCTACCCGGAGAGCCAAGATGAATTTTTAGCACT
>DASPJS010000004.1:0-8806 GCA_035628495.1 Minisyncoccota bacterium | reverse complement strand
ATTTTTTCATTATTTCAGTTACTGTTCTTCTGCTTCTTACTAATCAACATGTGCTTACGGGGATGATTCTCCACCCCGCTCACTTTCATTGGTATATAACCAAACCACTGTTGGGAATTATGCTCGGTATATACGCGGCCTACTTACTCCATTTTCTCTTCAAAAACAAACGCTATGTACGAATCGGTGCAACCGCGGCGGCACTTTTTATTCTTTTCTACACATCTCCGTTGCTGCATCCTCAGTGGTATAAAGAAAATCCTGACCCGCCGGTTGTGACTGCCCAAGCATATGCGCCGGCACTGCGCGCGCTAAAAGATATAGAGAATACTCAAAACGTGTGGGCTGACAAGGGCTTCTCAACCTATGTCCCGATTTACACTAAACATGACGCGTCCAATAATCCACTCTATACAATCTATTATCTTAATCCGCAATCTTTCTACGAAAACACAATGTTTCTCGAATATCGCCTCAAGGGCGAGACTCCCCAATCTATTCTTGAGACTCTTACCAAGGATCGCGTTACTGTCTCTGAAACCTTATTTGGGCTTTACTACCGCCAGTTGCAAGGCTCCTCAGAGGCAATTCCTGATGAGATACTCAGTGAGCTCGCAGAAAAATATCGCGTCTTTTATGCTCGTCCGTATATTGATATACTTCGCGATCTCAAGATTACGGTAGTGGTTGCGCCGACGCAGCAGCAAGTTTATAGCTCAATACCAGAGCTGCATCCTTTTGTAGTAGCAGGCAGTTACACCATATATACCGTAGCTCCATAAGCGCCTCGCTTGCGGCCCTGGCGGTAAATAAGGTAGTATCCTCGGGTATGAAAGTAGGAATTATTGGAGTCGGAATGGTGGGAAGTGCCCTACGCCACGGCTTTACACGCATTGGGCACGACGTATCGGTGTATGACATTAAGCTTCCGGAAACGAAGCTTTCTGATGTACTTAATACAGAAATTACATTTGTGTGCGTCCCTACGCCCGCTAACCCAGACGGCTCTTGTAATACCTCTATAGTCGAGTCGGTCGTGGATGACTTAGCAAAAGCGGGGTATAAGGGCTTGGTTACAATAAAATCTACCGTTGAGCCGGGTACAACCGACAAACTTCAGAAGAAGCACCCCAATGTGCGCCTCGCATTTTGTCCGGAGTTCTTGAGAGAGCGTGCGATGTATGTCGACTTTGTAGAAAATAACGATGTCTGCATAATCGGCACTACTCGCCAGGAAGATGCTGATATTCTGCGCGATGTGCATGGCGAGCTTCCAAAGAAGTTTGCGTACACAACGCCTCTTGAAGCAGAGCTCTCGAAATATTTCTTCAATGTCTTTAACGCGTTGCGCATTGTCTATGCGAACCAGTTCTATGATGTCTGCAAAGCGCTCGGCGCTGACTACAACAAAGTCAAAAACGCAATCGTGAAGCATCGCAGTGTGCAAGACGTATATCTCGACTGCAATGAAAACTTCCGCGGCTTCGGCGGCGCATGTCTTCCAAAAGATTCCAAAGCCTTGGCGCATTTCGCGCGACGTGTGTTAAACAATCCGCAGAGTCTCTCTTTGTTTGACGGCATTGTTGAAATAAATAACCGCTACAAGACAACGGTGCTATAACTAGGTGATGATTCCATTTCTCGACAGCGAGCATGTAATTTACGAAGGTAAATACTGGAACGTCATACTTCATCGCGACAATCAATCATATCTTGGTCGCTCAATAGTATTTTTGAAATCAAGAGTTCTTGATGACCCACTCCTCATCACTAAAGAGGAGCGCGAGGAGCTCTGGGACGACATCATGCCGCGGTTAATTGCCGCGCTGCGCAAGACATTTGCACCTGACCGAATCAATTACGCGCACCTTGCAAACGCAGACCATTTTGTGCACTGGCATATTGTGCCTCGGTATGAAAGTAATCCCACGAGAGAGTTCGCAGGAGAAACATTTAAAGATGAGCGGGTGGGGAAGAACTTCGCACCGGAGCCAGAGAAAATAGTTTCAAAAGACGTGCTGATGCAAATACAGCAGGCAATCAAAAGTAATATATGAAAAAAATTTTAATCACTGGAGGAGCAGGGTTTATTGGCTACCATCTCTCTCAACGTCTCGCAGGGCGGGGCAATCGAATTACCATTGTCGACAATTTCTTTCGCGGAAAACGGGATCGTGATTTCGAGGCTCTGCTTAAGCACAAAAACGTAACATTTATCGAGGCAGATCTCACTAACCCAAAGAGCTGGGAAAAACTCGGGAGTGGCTACGACCATGTCTATCATCTCGTCGGAATCAATGGTACGCGCCTATTTTATGAAATTCCGCATGAAGTGCTGCGCATTGGGGTTCTAACGACCATCAATGCGCTTGAGTGGTTTCGTACCAAGAATAAAAAGAAAGACGCAAAGATTCTCTACACTTCTTCAAACGAAGCATACGCAAGCGGGTTTGACCTTGGCACTGTTCCTATTCCAACGCCTGAAGAAGCGCCGCTCGTTATTGCCGATACCTACAACCCGCGCTGGTCATACGGCGGGCAAAAGCTTATCGGGGAGTTGTTTTTCATTAATTACGCACGAGCGCACGGCTTTCGTATGTCGATTGTGCGCCCGCACAATTTCTATGGTCCGCGCGCGGGATACGAGCATGTTATTCCCGAAATTGTCGGTCGTGTCGCTCAGGGCGTAGATCCTTTTCCCATTTTTGGCGCGACTGATACTCGCTCCTTCTGCTATATCGATGACGCGGTTGAAGCGATTGAGAAAGTAATGGAATCAAAAAAGACCGACGGTGGCACCTACCACATCGGTACAACTGAAGAGACGCGCATACGCGATCTAGTTGAGACTATCTTTTCTAACATGGATTTCAAACCAAAGAAGCTCACTATTAAGAACTCTCCCAAGGGAAGTGTTAAGCGCCGCCTCGCTGATGTCTCAAAAATTAAAAAGCATACGGGCTGGCGTGCGAAGACTCCGCTCAAAAAAGGTCTACAAAAGACAATTGAGTGGTATCTAAAGAATCCGAAGCGCTAAATATTTCCTGCCTTCGATACTTCGCCGTTTTTTACGACAATAATATCGCCGCTTTTATAGTCACCCTGGCCCTCAATAATATTTTTTATTACCTCTGCAACTGCTGCAGGACTCTGTTGTTTTGCAGCGTCATGTGCCAAATTCTCTCGCATAGGAGTGTTCGTGGGACCGGGACAAACAGATATAAACGTAAAGTCGGGTTGGTTGCGCGCGAGCGCTTGCGCGAGAGCATTAACTGCAGCTTTTGATGCTGAATAAGCACTATAGCGACCGTTTGCGGCGAGTCCAGCGGTAGAGGAGATGAATATCATACCGCCGCCAGGGTTTAGGCGGGGGAGAGCCATTTGTGCTAGATAAAATAAAGAAAGGGTATTTATATCAAACGTCGTTTTAATATTCTCTGGAGTCTGTTTTAGAAAATCAGTCTCAAAATCTATAAAGCCGTGCGCACATACGAGCCAATCGAGTCTCTCATTATCCACTTTCTCATCAATTTTTTTGACTCCTTCATAAGAAGAAAGGTCCGCGTTTGTGTGATCAAACCCTAATACGCGCGCTCCATTTTTCTCCAAACTCTCCCGTATAGCGCTTCCGATGCCGCCGCTTGCGCCAGTCAACAAAATTTTCATACGCTCATCCTACTATAAAAATGTAAGCCCTGCTTTAGGCAAACTGCTTGGTTTAGGGAGGAAGCTCATAACTACTAATACATGGGGAACTTTATGTCAAAAATTATTAGGATGCGCTATAGTGGCTCTGTTATGCCTGTTGTATCTTGTTGCCTATGCAAATCAAGCAACCTGGAGCTCATCATCGATCTGGGAATGCATCCACTTGCAGATACGTTTCTAAAGAAAGAGCAATTATTTCTGCCTGAAACGCGCTATCCACTCCAAGTACTTCTGTGCAAGGCATGCGGTCACGCGATGAGTTCATATGTGGTGCCTGCGCACACGCGCTATCAGGAGAACGATTACAGTTACGATTCAAGTAACTCCAAAGTATCGATTACTCATTTTGATGAGATGGCAAAGGATATATCCGCAAAGGTGGCCGTTACTAATAGCGACCTGGTCGTAGATATCGGCGGCAACGTAGGTACGCTCCTATCTGCTTTTCGCACGCATACGGGAGCCAAAATACTCAATATCGAACCCTCGCCCAACATATCTGCGCTTGCTGTTAAAAATGATGTCGAGACCATTCAAGATTTCTTTAATGATGAAGCTGCACAAGAGATTAAAAAGAGAGGCGGCGCAAAAGTTATTCTCGCGACGAACGTATTTAATCACATCGATGGTCTCGATGAATTTATGAAAAATATTACCAACGCTCTCACGCCTGATGGGGCGTTTGTGTTTGAGACGCCATATTTACTCCATCTCCTTGAGAAAATAGCGTTTGATACTATTTATCTTGAGCACGTATCTTATTTTGCTATTAAACCGCTCTCTCAGTACTTCAAAAAATTTGGACTCACTATTACTGAAATCGTTGAGAACGATTACATGGGTGGCTCCATGCGGGTAACAGCACGATTGGGGAGTGCAGCAGAAGCTGAGACAGTCGCACAGTGTATGCGCAAAGAAGAATCTGCAAAACTCTACGATCCTGCGACGTACGAAGTGATGATGAAAAAAGTGGCAGACTTTAAGTTCTCGCTATTGCATCAGCTCACGCAAGCACGAATGGCGGGAGGAAAAGTCATCGGGATTGGTGCTGCTACCAAAGGAAATACATTGCTTAACTACTGCGGCATCGATTCAACCATGCTTGCATTTGTCACTGACGCATCGCCGCTTAAAGTGAATAAATATACGCCGGGCTCTCGTATTCCAATTCTTCCGGATGAGGCCATAACGAGCGATGTCACTCATGCACTTATTTTGCCGTGGAATATTGCGACGTTTCTTAAAGAAAAACTCGCTCCAAAATACCCGCATATTGTCTTTATTACTCCGCATATGGAATAATGCCACCATCATGAAAGTAGAGAAGAAAAAGATAAATTTTGAAGACGAGCGCGGTACCATCATGGATATTTTTGTGAATATACCGATGCATCACTCGACCATAATCTTTACGAAAAAAGGCGGCGTCCGCGGTAATCACTACCACAAACTCTCGACACAGCACGATTTTCTTGTCAGCGGAAGATTTGAAGTGTACGGTCAAAAAGTGGGGGAAAAAGAAATCACCAAATCTATTTGGGAGCCGCATGAATTTATTACCTGGGATCCAAACGAGGCGCACGAATTTGTTGCACTTGAAGACGCGGTATTTATTACTTTTATAACGGGAGTGCGTGGCGGAGATGATTTCGAGAAAGACACGTACCGTCTTGAGGTGCCGCTCCATGTTCAAAGAGTGCAGTAACTATACGGCACTCTTTCTGAACTCTGCACGCAGGCGCATATACATCCAGAGAAACACAAGCGCTGCCCCTAGTTCTGAAAGAATAGTCGCGGCAACTGCGCCCCAGAGTCCAAAGAATGGAATGAGAGTCACAAAAAGTCCGAACCTCACTATCTGGCTTCCGATGATCACTTTTGCGCGTGCGCCCACAAGTGCATGCGCAGTAAAAAAAACATCTACCACCGATTTTGTGGGGTGAAGCAGAATGACAATCGCAAGTATCTGGCTTACAAGCACGGATGCGAGATATTGAGGAAATAAAAACATAAATAGAAATGGCACCGCGATAATATAGACAAATGCAACCGCGCAGGAAACTAAAAATACCTGTTTAATGCGAAGTGGCAGTGTTTGATGAACTTCTGCCTCGGTTTTGTTGGCAAGCTTGGGAAAGAGAATAGCAAGAAAATTGTTGATAAGATTTTGTGCTTCGTTTACAGGAGCAAGGCCCAATGCATATATTGCTAACGTGGCGGGGGTAGTAAAGTGCCAAAGAAGCAACTGATCAATATATCCGCTTGCTATTTGGAAGAAGCTAAGCGCGGTCATCTGTTTGCCATAACGCATAGTTTCCTCTACGTCCTTCTTTGATTCTTTAATCCGAAACCACCAGAGTGTAAATAGGTATCCGAGCCAGGATGCAAGGAGATTAGAACCAAAATAGGCAAGAAGAATAAGTACAATATCGTGCGTGTAAAGAATTGTCAGAAGAATGATAAAGAAGGGTACTATGGTGCGCGGAATGCCGGAGATAGTCGCCATTTTAAAATTGCCGCTCGTGTTCCAGATATTTTTCGATGCAACAAATCCGCTCGCAAATGTATTTGATATAGATATAAAGAAAAATGCGAAACCAAGATCCGAGTTTCCTTGTACAAAGTAATAAATGCTTACCGCAAGAGCCGCCAAGCTTCCTGGAATACTCCATAGATTTGCAGTTCGCACAACAGCAGGGAGAACATGAAATTTTCCCTGCGCCGCAGCGCGCACCATGGCAGTGCCAAGCCCGTTGAGTGCAAATATGCCGATAAAGCCCGCTGACGCGAGCACGTATTTGTAAGTGCCGAACACCTCAGGGGGAAGCAAGTTCGCAAACGCCACCGTGAGAAACATTCCTGTACCAATGGAGACAAAGCGGCTGGTGTTGAGCCAAAAGTTGCTTGCCGCAAAATACACCATATCGGTTTTGGTGTATTTCTCACTCCAGCGCAGTATGTGGTACAGCCTGTCTTTGAGTTTACGAAACATGCTTGATTATAGTCTTGTTTATCTGCTGAATGCGTAATAGTTAGACGAGTTGGTATACGAGTAGTCGATCTCGTACCCGCTCTCATATAACAAATTGAGCAGCTTTTCGTTTCTTTCCCACATTTCAAATTGCACGGCGGCAATTGCGTGGCTTTTAAGCATACGCTGTGCTCCCCATAATACTTCATACTCAAGACCTTCCACATCTATCTTTAGAAAATCTATACGATCGATGTGGTTTTGGGCACAGTAGTTATCGATGGTATCGGTACCTACTACCATCGTCTTATTTTCTCCGTAATGGGTGTTTGATATAGGAGCAAGAGAGCTGAGCCTGTGATTGTCTGGAACATAGTTGAGCTGTGTGGTGCCCACTTGCGACGAGAGCGCAGAAGGAGAAAGGTTTACATTTTCAAGTTCGTTCAGTGCGATATTCTTCTTAAATTCCTTTCTTGCTTCTGGATTTGGTTCAAAGGAGTACACTTTTCCTCCGCTCCCGACACATTTTGATAGAAAAACCGTTAAGAAGCCGTTATTTGCTCCTACATCAAAAACAAGATCGTTTTTCTTTACTATCTTCCGTATCGTATCGAACTCTCGCACATATGTACCCGATTGAAGCTGCCACCGGAGCGGATTATGATTTTGTGGCGTGAGAATAAACTTAATACCGAAGGCATCCTCAAGCACAACTGGTCGGGTATGGCCAAAACGATACCGACGTATGTAATCTTCAATACGTCGCAATCTCCGTTTAGTTGGTTCTGAGATTATCCGTTTAATTGAATCTGAAATGTATCTAATTAGCATCGAGATAATATCATTATATGGATTTAGAGGGGCAATTTCTTGAGGAATTTTTTATAGTTTCGCTCTTTGGCGTACACAATGAAAGGGCGGGGTAGCCGCACCAAAAGAAGCGCGGCAACAAGTAGTTGATATGGCGTGCCGCGGGTTGCCTCCATGTGCCCACGAAAGTAAGTACCAAATCGTTTGAGCGGGAAATCATTGTTGCGCTCCTGATAAGAGAGTTTGCGAAATCCCTTGTCTTCTAAAAGCTCAGGACTTGAGTATCCACCCAGGCGTTTTTTAAATAATGGCCGCTTATCTATAAAGACTTCGTAACGGCTTACCAGCGCAAGCGCAAAATGATAATCCTGTCCCCATACTTTTTTCCAGGGATATGCTTGCCATATTGCGCGCGCTGCGCTGGTTCTAAAAAGGCCATACGTAAGATTGCACTTACCAAACCCTTCAGGTTGCAGAACATATCGCATGACTTGAAGTGCTCCGGGTGCACCCGAAAGATGCGCTGCTTCGTTTTCAACGGCAAGCTCGCGTCCATAAGTATCAATAAGCGCTGTAGCGGTGGTCGCAAGCCCGAGTTCAGGGTTCCGTTCAAGCTTCTCAACACATACTCTGAGATATTCTGGAGCGCGTATGTCATCCTGTGCAGCCCACATAAAGTACGGAGTAGCTGCTTTATCGAGGACGTATTTGAAATTTGCGAACATTCCAATATTCTGCGGCTGTCGATAATAAATAATCCGGGTATCTTGTGCCGCGTACCTTTCACATAACGTTCGTGTAGCATCTTTTGATGCGTCGTCGGAAATGAATAGAACAAAGTCTCCAAACGTTTGGTTTAGAATTGATTCAATTGCTTCACTAAGATGGCGCTCGCCGTTGTAAACCGGCATCCCAATAAACACCTGCGGCTTCATTAGATTAGTGGACTTACAGTATCACGCGAAAATTATGGCTACAATAAACGGAAAAGGCTTTACTCTGCACATTTTATGTGATATAAACGTCACACATGAAGGGCGTAATTCTAGCAGGGGGCACCGGTACGAGACTCGCGCCCGCAACACGCACCACCAACAAACATCTTCTTCCTATTATCGAGCGTCCAATGATTCTCTATCCACTTGAGACGCTTAAAAAATTTGGAGTAAAAGATATTCTTATAGTCTCAGGCGGCGATCATGTGGGCGATTTTGCAGAATTTCTTGGCGATGGTTCAAGCGAGGGCGTATCACTGACCTATCGTGTACAAAAAGAAGCGGGAGGTATAGCGCAAGCACTCAGTTTGGCGAGAGATTT
>DASPJS010000003.1:0-8260 GCA_035628495.1 Minisyncoccota bacterium | reverse complement strand
CGCCAGAGGCGAACGTGCGATATGTTTTCTCGCCAAGGCCTACACGCTCGAAAATGCGAACATACGCGTCAGCGCACAGTTCATAAAATTTTCTAAATTCGGCCTCGTCGCGACTAAATGAGTAGAGATCTTTCATGATGAACTCGCGCGAGCGCATAAGTCCGCTTTTCGTGCGCAGTTCGTTGCGGAATTTATTTTGAAATTGATACGGATATTTTGGCAGATCGCGATAGGATGAAATGTGTTCTTTCATGAGAGCAGTGAGCGGTTCTTCGTGTGTGGGAGCGAGCCCAAGCTCAGATCCACTTTTGAGATTTGTGCGAAACCACGCGTCAAATGCTTCGTCTCCCCATCTACCACTTTTTTCCCAGACTTCAGAATCTTGAAGCGTTGAGAGAAGAATTTCTTGTCCTCCGATCTTATTCATTTCTTGCCGAATTACCTCAATGATATTTTCGAGCGTATAAAGTCCCAACGGCAAAAAGTCATATGCTCCTGCTGCCTCCTTGTGGATATATCCCGCACGAATAAGGAGCTGTGCATTCTTTGCCACCTCACCTGATGGCGCTTCTCGGCGCGTTTTTGTAAATAGTTGGGACTGTTTCATAGGCCGAGCCAAAGGCTTGTATACGCGCCATTGTATCGTCATTTTTAATATAAACAAATGCGTTTAGACGGGATGCGTATATCATGGTATGTCTAGAGACAGAGGCAGAAAGGAGCACTCCTCATGACCACAGCGCACGTGTTTCGCTTCAGTGACCACACTGTAGTCGCTCCTTTAAAAGGAGCGCCACTCAAAGGCGTGCGACGAGTGATCCGAGTTACAGGAATGCTTCAAAGCGAAAACATTCCCTTTCTCGTTAGACAATCGCTCGTCGATATGGAAATTCTTACGACGTACAGCCCCGAAGACATTCGCAAATTCATTTCTCCTGGATCACGCGCAGCACATCTTCATGACGTGCTTGCGGCGCTCAAAAAAGGCGGCAAGATCATCGAATATAAAATGCTTTCAAATGCATTCGCTGCGAGAGGGCTTCAGTCCCGTTTTGGGCTCGTTGAATTCGAAGCAGAGACGTTTGAATATGTATAGCGCACGCACGCCACCAGCTCTACGTTGAGCCGGTGGCGTTTTTTATCCAATGAGCCTGGTAATGTCGTTGAAGGACACGAGTATCATAAGGCCAATGAGGAAGGTGAATCCTAAAATCGTGAGAATCATCGTAATGCGAGGGGAAACCGGACGTCGCAGAATACCTTCAATAGCGATGATAAGTAGCCGGCCGCCATCAAGTCCTGGAATAGGAAGCAAATTGATGATCGCAAGATTTATAGATATGAGCGCAACAACAACGGCGGCTGCAGAAAATCCCTGATTAACAGCACTTGCGCCAATGCCCGCAATACCAATGGGACCGGCGACACTCGAGAAATCCGCAGTGCCACGCGCAATTGTTGAGAAAAATTGTCCCAGACCTGCCCCAGTAGCAAGAGTCATATCGTACGTTAGTTTTGCGCCTTCAATAACTGCGAGATGGAGCGGGAGGCGAAGTATGCCAACATCATCAAGGTGCACGCCAAGTGCTTTCCGTCCTTCAACAAGGCCTTCTTCTGCTCGCACAACAAATGTTTTTTCTTCTCCTTTGCGATCGATAGAAAGAATAATGCTCTCATCCTGGTGCTGTGCTATGAAATTGCGCAGAGCTTCTGCGGAAGGTGTTGCGGTTGGGGTTTGCGCTCCAGTACCAACTTCTTTGACTACATCTTCGGGCATGAGCCCTGATTTCTGCGCTGGAGAATTCGGCATAAGACCCACGACCATTACTTGAACATTCTGAAGATTTTCTACTCCGTGCTTCGTTCCAGAGGAGGGTAGTCCTACCGCGTAGCCAGCTGTAAGCGAGAGCCAGGCAAATAGCACGTTCATGATAACGCCCGCAGCAACAACAAGAGCTTGCTGGTAGCGCGGCTTGCTTGCGAAACTGCGAGGATTACCCGCTCCTTCGTTGTAGTTTTCACCAAATATTTTTACGAATCCTCCAAAGAACAGTAAATTGATTGAATATACTGTCTCCCCTCTTTTTATGTAAAGAAGCTTTGGGGGAAAGCCAATACCAAATTCTTCAACTTTAATACCAAAGAACTTCGCAGTGAAAAAATGTCCGAACTCGTGAACAACAATGAGGGCCGTTAACAGAAGTATAAAGATAAAGAGTGACATATTATGCGCTCATCTCTTTTTCTTTACGGGCAAACATCAGATCAAATTGCTCGTTTGCTGCGTCGACCTTCTTTTGCATCTCGTCCTTTGCACGAAACTTATCATCTTCAGACATCTTTTTCTCTTTCTCTTGTGTTTGGATATCACTCCAGACGTCATCACGTGCGCCTCGCAGCTGCGCTCGCGATTCTTCCACTTTTTCCTTCGCAAGTTTTACGAGCTGCACTCTGCGCTCGCTCGTGAGCTCAGGAAATGATACACGTACGCCTTTCTCATCGGCACCTACTGAGAGCCCGAGATTCGCCTGGGTGATTGCTTTCTCAATTTCCTTCGCATTATTTGCATCCCAGGGAATTATGCGCAGTGTCAGTGCATCTTCTACGGTAATGTTTGCCACCTGCGCAATAGTCATACGCGTGCCGTAGGACTCAACCGTAACAACATCGAGAATCGCCGGGGTTGCCCTACCCGTACGCACGCCTGCAAGTTCACGCGAAAGTCGCTCGGTGATTTCCTTAATTTTCGCCTCAAAAGGTTTGAAATTGTATGCCATATGTTAATGAAGTGAGTGAAATGAAAGTTTAGTTTAATTTCCGAACGAAGTGACACATATATGGTGTGATAGCACTCTATCAGAATCAGTGTATCTTGCTGCGCTCCGGATTTCAATGAAAATAAAGCGAGCGTCGCTTGTCGGGAACAAGCGACGCTCTGGGCACGCACCTTCCGGGGGGCGGGAAGGAAGGGTTGCGCGTGCCGTAACTGCGTAAAAAAATGTGATCAAAGATCTAAGTGGACAGCGCCGAAGCGTTGGTCGAGCACGCATGAGTATAGTGTGCCGCAGAAACTTAAAAAGAAGAGTCGATCTGCTTGCGCATCAAAGATGACTAGTACACCCTTGGATCTCCTACATACTTATTAAGGAGTGCGGCTTTGCGCGCCTTACACGCGCCCTGGCCATATCCCCAGCACTGTCCAGAGGTAATCTACCCTACAGCATACGAGTTGTAAACCTACTCGACGCGGAAGCGAGTAGCTGCTTTCGGATAGATCTTCACAAGAGGATCGTCTGTATTATCATGTTTTCTCGCAGGCGCCATGTAGCGCCCATAATGAATAACTCGGTGCGTAAAGTAGGGCCATTCTTTTTTTGGAATAATCTGCATGAGATCGCGCTCAATGCGAGTCGCATCCCAGAAGTCGGAGAGATCAAACCGATACACAAAACGAATAACGTGCGTATCTACGGTAATACCCTCTGCTATACCATACAGGTCTCCAAGCACCACATTAGCCGTTTTCCTTCCAACGCCAGGAATCTTTATCATCTCTTCTATGGTTCTTGGTAACTTCCCTTTGTGAACTTCTTTGACATACCGTGCAGCAGAGAGAATGTTTCTTGTTTTGTTGAATGAAAACGTAACTGAGTGGATCATTTTTTCAAATTCCTTGGGATCTGCACGTGCATAGTCGTCAAGAGTCTTGTACTTTTTGAAGAGTTCCTTAGTCACGATATTCACCCTCTTGTCGGTGCATTGTGCAGAAAGCTGTACTGCCACGAGAAATTGCCACGGCGTCTTGTACTTGAGCTCTGTCGTAACCTCAGGAAACAACTTTTTTAGCACTCGATCGAGCTTTTGGTAACGCGTTTTTCTCTCGTTAAGTTTTTTTGCATTCACGAAAGTTTGGGAAGAGTCGCCGCTAAGTGTTCAAGAAGCATTTTGATTGATGGCGAGCGGTCATTCAGATACGAACGCACTTTCCCAATATCTTCGAGCCCTTCCCGGGCACCCTTCTCTCCTTTTCTGAGGTACCGATACAGGTCATGTTCAAGCGCAAGAAGGAATTCACGAACTCGCTCTCTTACCGCTTCGTCGTCTTTTAGTAATTTCGTTATGTACGCACTGCGATCTTTATAGGAGAGTCCGAGAAACTCCTGCTTCGAGATTTTGCTCTTAATGGCAGGCGAAGGATACGGCATGAGACGAGATCGAAGCGTACCTAATAAGGAGCCGTGGGGAACCAGAAGAATAAAAATTAGCCCTTTCTGGGGCTCTTCCATGAGTTTTAAGATTGCCTGCTGTGCTTCAGACGTAAGCGAGCTCGCCGCCAAAATAAAAAGTCCTCTCCCGGATACGCTGCGTAAATTTGCCGACGCCTTTAGTTCACGGGCTTCTTCTATACCGAATCGCTCAAACGAACGCACTTGAACATCGGGATCGTGTTCTTCTTTAAATCCAAATCGCTTACGCGCATCGCGAACAAGCTCTTCAAGAAGCGACGCTGACCCGACATGTAGGTATGCATGATGCATGCGCACAGTATAGCTCAGCAGAAGGTTCGATCGGAGATGATTGACAACAGCTCAATTTGCTTGTATTAATTATACTGGAAATTTGCAGTAGAGGAGATAACGATGAAAAGAATTAACTGGCTTATCGCAAATGGCATGGCGGCGTTTTTCGATTTTGCCGTAGGTTGTCTTATTGCCGCACTCGTATCTAATTATGCGGGCGTTGACATTGGTTGGTGGTTTCTCTTAGGAGGCATCTTTGGCCTTCTCCCAGATCTCGATTTCATTGTGCCAGTAATCAGGCAGGCATTTGACGGCAAAATAATCGAAGAAAATCACCACGAATCTGTCTTTCACTGGCCGCTTCCCATTATCCTAGCTGCATTGGCAGCGTATCTACTTGGAGGTGGTATGTGGGCCGCAATTGTTGGGCTGTGCATTATGGCGCACTATCTCCACGACGCATTCATGATGGGTCGCGCTGGTATTGCCTGGTTCTGGCGACCTCGTGCAGCCCACTGGAAAGTGATAGGTGGTAAAGATCCCTCGCAGGTAGAGCACCGCGAGTGGATACGCAATAATTGGCTTCGCCCGAGCTCACTCTCCATCGCTGAGCTTGGCTTAGGCATACTCGCATTCATGGCCGCGTTGCAAATCATGTCTGATAATGCGACGTTTGCTGTCGTTGTGGGTGGCATCCTAATCTTTTCTACCGCAGCGTACTGGATCCTTAATGGCATTAGTAGGGCACATACCCGAGCATGAAGTCCCACCCCGCGCTCTGCAAAGAGCGCGGGGTTCTCTTTTATTTATCGCTTTGCGATGATGGCTTTCTTGTAGGTGTCGAGGTGTTCAAGCGCAATACCAGTGCCGAGGGCGACGCAGTAGAGCGGCTCTTTAGCGACAGCTGCCTTTACACCCGTTCGGCGCAGTACTAATTCGGGAAAATTTCTTAGTTGCGATGTTCCCCCAGTCATTATGATGCCTCGGTCGATGATATCGCTGGCGAGCTCAGGCGGGGTCTCTTGAAGAACATCACGCACAGCTTTTATCATTTCTCGCAATTCTTTTCCGATTGCTTTCACGACATCGTTGGTGCGCACTTCTACAGTGCGCGGAAGACCTGTAATAAAATCGCGACCGCGAACTGCCATCGCAAGCTCTTCTTCCATGGGCACCGCGGAACCGATACCAATCTTGACTGCCTCTGCAGTTTTGACTCCAATGCCGAGATTGTATACCTTTTTTATATAGTCGGTAATGGCGTGGTCAAGCCGATCGCCTGCACATTTGACTGACGTTGATGCGACAATGCCGCCAAGGGATATCACGGCGACGTCAATTGTGCCGCCGCCAATGTCGACAATCATATTGCCGCGAGATTCTTGAATGGGAATGCCCGCACCAATTGCCGCCAGTACCGATTCTTTAACAACATATGCGCTACGAGCTCCCGCGCGTATAGCAGCTTCGACAACTGCGCGCCGCTCAGTAGAAGTTACACCTGTTGGCACTGACACCATCACCTCGGGCTTGAATAATTGGAACCGTGGTATTGATTTGCGAATGAAATAGCGCAGCATCGCCTGCGTGACACGGTAATCTGCAATTACGCCATCCTTTAGAGGGCGGTACGCGATAATCTCACCGGGTGTTCGGCCGATCATTTCTTTTGCATCGACACCCACAGCCAGGATACGTTTATCGATTTCGGAAATCGCAACGACCGAGGGCTCGTTAAGTACAACCCCACGCCCCGGCACAAACACGAGCGTATTGGCTGTTCCGAGATCAATGCCCAGTTTGGGAGAGAAGAAAGACATTGCATCCGTATGGTACAGGAGGGCGACGCCCCATACAACGGCTATGACTTTTTTGCGTTATGCTTCTTAGGATTTACCTCCCACCAGAATTTTTTTGAAAAATTTGTCGCTCCATCGCACACGCTTTTTAAATAGTAGAGATCTTTGGTTGGAATGGCTTGGAGAATCTTGCCCATACGCGGCATTGAGAGCTCCGAGAGGCCGTCGCGCACCCGTTCACGATTGAGTTTGTCACGGAAATACTGCATGAGCTCCCCTCGCTCGGTCGCTTTTTCTTTTTTTCGCTTTGTGCCTGATATGTGGGTGCTAATGTGTTCCATATTTTAGTGCGGTGAGGGATGTAAGAGTTCTGTTTTCATTTCCGAACGAAACGACGAATATGTAGTGCTTATTGGCATTCTATAGGATATATTCTAAATGTGTCAGGTGACATTATACAAATCGGGGATGAGGTTTTGCGAGAGCGAGCAAAGCCTGTCGCAAAAAAAGATATAACAGGGCCTAAAGTAAAGGCTCTTATTTCTCGTATGAAGAAAGCGCTCGCCCATGAGAAATATGGCGTGGCTATAGCAGCGCCGCAACTGGGTGAATCGCTGCGCATCTTCGTGGTCTCAGGACGCGCATTTGAAAAGGAAGGTGACAAAGACAAAAACTATCAAGACAAAGCGTATATAAATCCGCGCATTACACGCCGCTCAAAAAAGAAAAAAGAGATGTCTGAAGGATGCCTCTCAGTGCGAGGGAAATACGGACTCGTTCTGCGCCACGAAAAAGCGTCTCTCGATGCGCTCGATGAAACCGGCAAGCCTGTGCACCTGCATGCCGGCGGGCTTCTTTCACAAATCTTTCAGCACGAAATTGATCATCTCGAAGGGATTCTATTTGTCGATAAGTCCCATCATCTTGAAGACTGGAATGAGTCTAAGGCGACGGAGGATTCGTCTAAATTATGAGCGCAAAAGAGCCGCTGTTCACATTTTTTGGCACTCCCCGCTTTGCGGTAGTAGTGCTTGATGCGCTAGAAGAGAGAGGCCTGCTCCCTGCCCTCGTAGTTACTGCTCCTGACAAGCAAAAAGGGCGCGGGCTCAAGCTTTCTGCCTCTCCAGTAAAGGAATGGGCGCTAGAGCGTGGTATTGATGTTCTTGAGCCAAACGACCTAAAAGACGAGCAGTTTATTGCTGAGCTCAAAAATACTGAGTGGGATGTATTTATAGTAGCGGCATACAACAAAATACTTCCGAAAAATATTTTTGATATTCCTAATCATGGGACATTGAACGTTCATCCGTCACTTCTTCCTAAATTTCGGGGCCCCTCGCCGGCGCTGTCGGCAATTTTGAGCGACGAGCGCGCGACCGGCGTTACGATCATGCAAATAGCAGAAAAGATGGATGCCGGTCCCATAGTTGCGCAGGCAAAAGTGGAGCTTGAAGAGAGCGCGTGGCCTCCAAAAGGCAGCCTATTTGAAGATTTATTAGCAAAAGAGGGGGGCACGCTTCTTGCAGAAATACTTCCCGACTGGATCGCTGGGAAAATTGACGCAGAGGAGCAGAATGAATCGCTAGCTACGTACACTAGAAAATTTAAAGATGAGGATGCGCGGATCAACATCGAGGGTGACCCGCATGAGCAATTGCGCAAAATTAGAGCGTTCGACAAGAACCCGCGTGCATATTTTCTAAAAGGCATAAAACGCGTCATTATCACGGAAGCTCAAATTGAAAATGACGCGCTTGTCATCAAGCGCGTCATTCCCGAAGGAAAGAAAGAAATGTCCTTTGCAGACTTCCTTAAGAATTATTAATTCTCGTCTGCTAATTCAATTTCTTTTATGAGATTAACAAGGTCACCAAGCCCTTGAGCTCCAGCGCCTCCTCTGGACGCTCCACCACAGGCTTTTACAGCCGAGGTAAATGTGTT
>DASPJS010000002.1:0-5293 GCA_035628495.1 Minisyncoccota bacterium | reverse complement strand
GGTCGGATATCGGCGATTGGGAAGCGATTCACCGCGCGCTCTCGCATGAACTCAAGGGGGATCTTCATACTTCGGGCTCAGTTATCGAGTACGACTGCGAAAATACGCTTCTCATTAGCAACCATCGGCCGATAGTTGCGGTTGGAGTAAATAACCTTGTCGTTATTGAAACAGAGGATGCGATACTCGTAATGTCAAAAGAGCGCAGCCAAGATATCAAGATAGCACTTGAACAATTGCTCAAAAGCGGCGCGGCGCCAAAAGAAATGTAATGGAAAAGGTCTTAATTACCGGAGGGTGCGGATTCATAGGCTCTAATGCCGCGAATATTCTCACGGCAGAGGGTTACAAGGTCGTCGCATTTGATAATCTCTCGCTTGGAAAGAAATCAAATCTCGACAGTGCCGTCGAGGCAGTAGAAGGTGACGTACAAAAAGCAGAGGATCTCAACCGCGTTGGGCCGGTAGATTACATCATTCACCTCGCAAGCGCATCCTCTGCTCCCATGTTTAGCGAGAATCTTATCGGGAGCGTTGCGAACAATGTAATTGGCCACCTTGAGGTTCTCGAATATGCTCGCCGTAACAACGTCAAAAAAGTGCTCTTTGCTTCCTCGTCATCAATTTATGGCAATAACCCCATACCTCTAACCGAGGATCAATTAGTAACGCCGCCCAATTTCTACGCAGTCACCAAGCACTCACAAGAAGAACTCTCACATGTGTACGCGCAGCTCTACAATGTTGAAATTATAGGGTTTCGTTTTATGAGCGTGTACGGACTCCACGAAGAACATAAGGGACGATTCGCTAATCTCGTCTCCCAATTTATTTGGGGAATGGAGCAGGGTAAGAGCCCGGTCATATATGGGGATGGTTCTCAGACTCGCGATCTTGTAAACGTGAAAGATATAGTTTCAGCCTTTAAATTGGCACTCAAAACCCCGAAGAAATTTGGATTTACAGTATTTAACGTTGGCACTGCACGCGCCATTCCTATTCGTGACGTTATTGCAATCATTAATCAAGCAAGGGGGAGCGATCTTAAGGCACAGTTTGTTGAAAACCCAATCCGCTCTGGGTACATCTCCTCTCAACAGGCAGATCTATCGAAAATTAAAAAAGAATTAGGCTATCAGGAGAGCGTGACTCTAGAAGAAGGAATTGCAGAAATAGTTGCACACCGCAAGAATAACCCTGTGCCACCTGCGTCTCTGAGTTACTAACATGGAACCATCGGGCATCACGGCGCTCCTCATTGAGTATCGCTACCTTATTCTCATTCCGCTCGCGATATTTGAAGGGCAGATGATTGGGTTTATCGCCGGTATGCTCTCTGCACTCGGGTACTTTAATCCATTTATTGTCTACATGATTTTGATCTTGGGCGATGTGCTTCCCGATTTTGTGTATTATGCTATTGGACGATTTGGCGATAAAAGAAGATTGCTTGAGAAGTATGGCCCCGCGATTCGGATTACACCCGAGAGAATTGATATTCTGCGCATGCAATGGTTTAGGCACCCTATGCGTACCATGGCCATAACGAAGCTAGCCTATGGCCTTTCAACCCCGCTTCTCGTCACGGCTGGGTTAGTGCGTCTGCCTTTTAGAACATTTTGGACGCGCAGTGTACCGCTCTCGTTTTTACAGCATGCAGTTTTTCTCAGCCTCGGCTATTTCTTCGGGAGTTACTACACTGTAGTAGAAAGTACGAGCTCGCGTATCCAGCTCGCTATCGCCGCAGTGGCGGTCGTGGGTTTTGCCTACTACTTTTTTGCGTCGTCCATTAAGCGCAAATTTTTGTCGAAACAGGACGCGTAGATTTTCTCCCACTGTGCAGCTATTTTTTCTGGAGAAAATTGCTGCACATAATTAATTGCAGCTCTTCCCATTTTCTCCCGCAGCGGTGAATCTTTGAGGATGAGCTCAATCTTTTGAGATAACTGCGCGTCGCTTCCAACGTCTACGACAAATCCGCACTCAGGTGGCGTAAATTCGGGGAGTGCTCCTGCGCGAGCGACAACCGCTGGAGTGCCAGACGCATACGCTTGCATGAGCACGAGCGATTGGGTTTCCGCAGTCGACATTATGACAAACACGTCTGCAGCCTTATATAAAATCGAGAGTTCTTCGGACGTTACAAATCCTGGAAAGCGCACATGTTCTCTTATTTTTTCTTGATGAGCGAGTAGTTTTAGAGACTTTTGTGCGGATCCGTGCCCTGACGCAACAAATAAGATGTTGGGAAATATTTCTACTAGTCTTCCCACAGCTCTTAAAATATCATCGACATGCTTCTCTGGTGCTAAGCGGCCTGCGTACACGATGAGCGGACCCTCAATACCGAGCGCTTTTTTGTAATCTTGCTTCTCTTCCGGTGTCGTCGGAGTAAACTGCTCGAGTGAAATGGGATTCGGTTGACCTCCTCCGGGTTTTTTAAAGCCTCTTCCTCGCATGAGGTCGATAAGGCCTTGGTACGGAGCGGTTACATAGTGGCAGCGGTTGTAATACCACGAGTCGTATCTTTTGGCGATGTGCTCAAGGCCTGGAAATGGAATAGGACTGTATTCTATATACGCTTCAATAGGCGAGTGATTCGTGCCAATGAGAGGCACTCCAAGAATTCTTGAAACAAACAGTGCTTCAAGGCCAGCGCCGTAAGGCGTCTGTGTATGAATAATATCGGGCTTGAATCTTTTTACCTTAGAGAGCGACGCAAGTAGTGGAAGTGCAATGCGGCCATGGCCAGTAGGTGAGCCCGGAAAGAATAGAGAAGGAATATGAACGACATTGTATTCACGCTCGGGCTCGGGAATCACGTTTCCTTTTTCGTCTTTAACTAACGTAGCTTCGTAGTCGCGCTTGGCGTAATACGGAGCGACATATAGTACTTCGTGTCCGCGTTTTTTCATCTCATCACCCTGCGTGAGTATTGAATCAGTAATGCCGCTCACTTCTGGATAAAAGTTGTCGGAAAAATACGCGATGCGCATTACTTAGTATTGACGCATTTTTTATGGCTCTACACAAGGGTTTCATGCCGCTTGCAAAATATCTCAACTTGTGGTATTATATACAATAGGTCTGAACTTCGAAACTCAGTCAATGCAGGGAGGCAGAAGTGCCAACACGTTTTTGGGTTTCTCTCATCGCCCTTGAGGGTTTGTGGCTTTTAGGAGCCATCGCTGCACATAAGGGCGGCATGCTAACTGTCTCGCAGATGCAATCGCGGGGAATCGAGCAAGGTTTGCCTTACCTGGGTCACATGGGTATGTGGAGCGATCTCATCCTTGTGGGACCCGTATTAGCGTTCTTGGTCGCCTGGTATGGCGATCAATGGTCGCTTAGAGAATGGTTAATCGTCCTAGCTCTTGGAATGGCGGCGAGTTTCTTCATGCACAATCTCTGGGCAAAAGATACGATGATTCAATCTCAAGTAGAAGGTGGCCGTCTAACCGCGGCTGGCCTAATCCATATTCCCCATATGGCGATCATTGTCGCGATACTCCTTCTCACTGCTTTTTTTACTAAGGGAGTATCGTGGTCAGTCTACGGCGGAGTGGCGCTCGTTATTGCGATTCACTTCTTTGTGGGAACGCACACTCTCTTAAAAATACTGAGGCCTGCATGGTTCCCACAGCAATCAATAATTGATCTGACCACCGCAATGGTGTACGTAGGCGGAGCGCTCCTGATTCTAGTAGCGGGACTCTGGCTTATTGCAAGATCTTAAAAGCCCCACCGGGTGAAGTAATTTTTACTTCACCCGGTCATTTTTTTTCTATGAACTTTTCTATTTCTCGCGCTACATCTTTAGGCCAAGCATACAGAAGCATGTGATTCCCTTTCTCAATAATTTCGATATGTGCATTGTCGAGGTCTTGCACAAGTCTACGGGCGCGATTAAACGGTACAAGTGTGTCGTGGCGCCCAACGATAACCATGGCCGGCTTGCCAAGTCTTCGCCACCATTCGTCGTGCCTGAAATTATATGTGTGCTTGAGGTAATACAGATACGATCGAATGCTTGTTTGACGTAAATCGGCAATGAAGCGCGGAATGTCAGTGTCCGCGTAGGCAGAGAATTTTTTATAATCTACATGCTTTCCTTTCTTAACGATAGGGAATAGAGGAGCAAACAGCGCCATGAGTTCCACAAAGATCCGGGTTACGCGAACGCGCCAATACGTATGGAGGAAATAGGTTGGGCTAATAAAAATCGCGCGTTCCACTTTTGCGGGATGTCGTGCCGCAAGTATCAGAGCGTAAAATGCTCCCGTTGAATAGCCTATGGCAGTGCAATGAGGTATTGAGAGATGATTAAGCAGCTCGTTAATATCGTCGGCAACATTTTGTGGCGAGTAATCACTGTAGCGAGGCCACCTTCTTGAAAACCCATGGCCACGAATATCAGGAACTATTAAGTTAAATGAATGTTCAAGATGGGGAATGACTTGCGCCCAACCTGTCGCACTGCTCCCGAGTCCGTGAATTAAGAGAAGTGTTGAGCGAGACGGATCAAAATCATTTTTGAGATACCATATTCCTCGTTCCTCAAAAATCGCTTCCCTCATACTTTTCTATCGATGCTTTCGTACATAGGATCTATGAGGAGAAGATAGACGTTTGCGAGTCCAAATACAATAGCAAGTGTCCAAGCGGCAAAGTTGGGGTAGCCCATGATAGCGATAGATAACACGAAGACGCATAGCAAAATTCCTAATGAATCAATTGTAATTTTACGCTCGAGGGTTTTAGGGTAGGGTATTTTACCGATGAGAAATACATATTTGCTCGTCGCTACGATAAAAAGGAGAAGTGCAATGGGGAAAAAATAGTCAGGTTCGTAAATCACATACGCAAGCAAAAGATATAGAAACACCAGTATCGCATCTATGGAGCGCTGGAATAAATCTTCGGGGGGAGTAATTGAAGAGAAAAATCGAATTGAGAAAAAAGAGTTTAGTGTCAGTACGCCGTAGAAAATTACAAAAGGAAGAGCCCATTTTCCTTCCTCGTCTGATGTATACCACCCAAAAAAACCGGCCACGCCGAAAATAACGACAATAAGAAGTGCTTTGATCGCCGGAGAAATTCGATTAACGTTTGTCATAACGAATGTCTTTGTGTGTCTGCGTATATGGACGATTGAACAATACTGGCCAGAAATAATTGAGAGCGTAGTGCACATTTGTCGTTATCCATCCCTCACCTTGAAATCGTCTCGCTGAGGTATACATATAAAAATCCATTCGGAACAGGACTTTACCCTGTGTGCTGAGCCGTCTTGC
>DASPJS010000001.1:0-3850 GCA_035628495.1 Minisyncoccota bacterium | reverse complement strand
TAGCTCCGCCTACTGGACGAAGTTCGAACCTCGATATGTAAATAAAAAGAGTCTCAAGGCGTTGCTTAAGACTCTTGAGGTGAAGGTTCGGCCATATCACGCCAGAACCAAGCTATGTCTTCTTCAGTGGAAGTGTTACTTACTTTGCGAGCATAAGAACTCGCGTACCACTCTTCACTCGAACAAAATTGTGCGACTTCGTTCCATTGCGGTATCAACTGCGGATGATCAGCGAATAGGTTGGCAGCGACTCGCACAACCCGCGACTCATAGTCGCAGAAGACACGAATTTCCAATCCGATATTTTTGAACATTGGGGACCTCCTTGATCCATCCAAAAACAGGATACCATTGAATACTTAATACGTCAATGTTCTCCGCATACTGGGCGAAGTTCGAATCTTTGTATAAGAAAACGCCGCCCTTGTTTAGGAGGCGGCGTTGAGGCTAAGACTGTCTCTCAGGGCAATGCACCTTTGCCGAACTGAATCCAAATCAATCGTGAACTGCTGTTCGAACATGTCCATTACATTCGCCCAGCAATCCAAGAGATCCCACAGTTCCTTCGTCTCATTTGAATAGTAGGGGTCTGTGTCGACAAGGTACCATCGCCGCTCAGAGTGGTTTTCAAGGTTTCCGTAAACATACTGATCGGGATCAGGTAAGTCGTGCAAGAAGTATTCACCTGTTTCATTCTTCTTTTCGTAATAGGTGATGAGGGACTCGAAAATTTTCTGCATTTCGAGTGCAGCTTTTCTTTTCTCGTCTCCCATTAACTCCCCGATTTTAGCTTCAAGTACTCTTTCAGTAAGGATGTAAAAGATCCTTTGTCCGTTTTCATCCTTGGCAACTACAAACTGCACGGGAGCTCGAATTGCGTAGACCGTCTCCAATTCATCGAACAGACCCTTTACTACCCGGCACGTATCCACTGCATTTGTGAATAGTTTTAGGTCAGCGGAGCCGACTGAGGGTGGATCACCCTTCCGGACGATAAAATGTTTATTGGTTTCAAATTCAAACAACTTTACCAGGTCTACGAACGGTTGCAGATTTACCTGTCGGGGATATGCCTCCCGGTCAAGAGGACTCCTCACCAACTTTTCCTTAAAGGCAGGAACACTGCGCATTGCGCACCTCCTATCGGATTGATCTGGAAAGCAAAATACATCACTAAATACATAAAGTCAAGTTTGCTCCGCGGGTAGGACTCCCTTCTCCCTTCGGTCGAAACGCTCCAAAAATATAGTCATAAAGTTTCTTATTTTTGGGCGCCTCCGGTTCGAGTCTACTAGCCAAAAACTGAAGTACGAAAAAATCCCCAACAGGGTCTTTTTCGAACTTAGCTCCGCGGGTAGGACTCGAACCTACAACCAACTCCTTACACGAAATCCCTCATTACTGAGAGCGTGGACTATATCATCATCCTCGACTACGCTCGGGATGCTTCGGTATCTAGTCTCTACGGCGCCCCCGCCAAAGCGGGGTTCCCACGGTGTTGCCCTTCTTATAAAAGAGTCGGGGTTCACCGTTATCCCAAAGTTTTTCAATTCACCTCTCGGTGAAAAGCTGCCTATCGACAGGGAGCTGCTCTACCATTGAGCTACCGCGGAATATCGAACATTCCGATTATACATAATTCTTATTACTGAACAAACTTAACACGCGGTGTTATACTTACAATAATTATGGTAAAAAATTGCAGCAAACATGGGCAATCAAAACATTTTTTACGAGGCGATGGGTCATATAGATGCGGTAAATGCGCTTCACAATGGGTCATACGAAATCGACAAAATAAAAAAGAAAGATTAGTTGAAGAGTTTGGTGGAGCATGTAGTGTATGTGGATACAAAAAATATGCTGGCGCATTAGATTTTCATCACGTAGATCCAACAAAGAAATCATTCGCTCTGAGTGTAAAAGGTCTATCTTATTCTTGGGAAAGTCTATTTAAAGAGGCAAAAAAATGTGTGCTTGTATGCAAGAATTGTCATACTGAGATTAGTGCTGGTGTGACCAGTTTATAGTCCTTATGCAGTCGCTCTTACATGTATCTGACATCAAGTAATAGCAGTTCATCAGATCATAACTTGGGTGCGTTATAGTGTCGATATTAATACTTAATAATTATCTATGGGTACTATTATTAACGCCATCGACGTAGATCAGCTTAGGCAAATGCAAGAGCGTCTTAAGAGCGACCGCTCAGCCGGGAACAAGCAACCGGAAATCGTAGCAAAATGGATAGGAGGCGGCTCCGCCGAAATTGTGATGGGTGATCGCAAGATGGTCATAGGCGGACCAGGAAACCTAAACGCTGTTGGGGCGCTTCTCGGAAGTCTCGCCGCGTGCGACATTGATGTCATTCTTATGCACGCGGCGCTCAAGGGACTTGTCATAGAAGATGTACGCATTGAAGTTTCCGGAAAGTTCAACACTGCCGGTTTTTATGGCGCATCTGATGAAGGCTCTGGCTATGAGGTTATCGAGTCAAAAGTGTTTATAAAAGCTCCCGGCGCAACGCAGGAGCAGGTAGCGTATCTTAAAGAGCAGTGTGAGCACCACTCGCCTGTGGGTGACTCACTTGCTCGCGCTGTACCACTAAAGCTGTCATTTCAATTGGAATAAGGGAAGTACATCAATAATTAAGGAATTGGTTTTTATACTACATACATTATTCGATATTCTCTTCTATCTTTATGATTCATCATGTAATGGTCAACGTAAGCGACTTCGCGAAGGCTAAGGATTATTATTTGAAAACGCTTCAGCCGCTTGGCTACAGCATTGCTCTGGAGTTTCCAGAATACAGTATTGTCGGCTTTGGCCAGGCTGGATTCCCGGAATTCATAATCAACGCAAAAGGACCAGTATCACAAACGACGCACGTTGCGCTTACTGCGCCAACCAAAGAAGCTGTAGATACCTTTTACAATGCTGCTATCGCAGCTGGCGGCAAAGACAATGGCAAGCCGGGCTATCGAAAAGAATATGCGCCAGGATATTACGGTGCGTTTGTACACGACGCTGACGGCAATAATATAGAGGCAGTGTTCATGGATCCAAATCCAGGAGCGTAGCGCGACTGTAGGAAGCGATTTAGTATACTTAGGAAATGAGAACGCTATATTATGTTGTACTCATTGTTATTCTTGGCGTGGTCGGTTGGTTTGTCTGGAGCACGTCTTCACCAAGGGAGCAGGAAATATCTAATACTATTGAAAACGTGGCCACAACGACCCAGCTTTCGCTCACAAGTTCAGCGTTTGCTCACGGCGGATCAATTCCAGCACGCTACACCTGTGATGAAAATCGCGGGCTAAACCCTCCGCTCACAATCTCGGGTGTTCCCGAGGGTACAGTGAGCCTTGTTCTCATCATGGATGATCCCGATGTTCCCACGCAACTGCGCCCTGACGGCGTGTTTGATCACTGGACACTCTTTAATATTTCACCAACTACAACTGAAATCGCAGAAGATGAAGAGCCAGGCACTCAAGGAGTGCACGGAGGCGGAGCGCGTGGCTATACCGGTCCCTGTCCGCCAGCTCAATATGAGCCCACAACACACCGCTATTTCTTTAGACTCTATGCACTCGATAGTGAGCTGCCGCTACAAGCGGGAGCAACCAAAGCAGAAGTCCTTGAGGCGATGGAAGGTCACATACTTGAACAAACTGAACTCATGGGAACGTATAAACGGCGGTAGAGGTTATACTTATCGAACATGCGCTACAACCTAAAAGGAACACATGTTGCAATCACCGATGAGATTAGAACGTATCTCGATAAAAAACTTTCACCGCATGATAAATTTCTCTCGAGTGTAGAAGCTTCACGCGCAGAT